>CAYUYD010000022.1:0-16630 GCA_964449105.1 uncultured Planctomycetaceae bacterium
GTTGGCCAGTTCACGAACGTTTCCAGGCCAGAGGTAGGAATTAATCGCAGCCAGGCAATCGTCGGTAAATCCGAGGATATTTTTTGAGTTTTCCCGCTTGTAGCGTTGAAGGAAGTGTTCAGCCAGCAAGGCTATGTCCCCTCCCCTCTCCCGAAGCGGTGGCAGTTCCACGTTGACCACGTTGACGCGGTAATACAGGTCCTGCCGAAACCGCTCCGACTCGACGTCCCGCCACAGGTCGCGGTTCGACGCAACGATCACGCGGACATCGACGGTCTTCGTATGGTTCGAACCGACCGGTTCAAAGGTTCGCTCCTGGAGGACGCGGAGCAGTTTGAATTGCAGACCCGGAGAGGCTGTTGAAATCTCGTCGAGGAAAATCGTTCCGCCGTCGGCGGCTGCAAATTTACCGTCGCGGTCGCCGAAGGCGTCGGTAAATGCGCCTCGCACGTGTCCGAACAATTCACTCTCAAGCAGCATCTCAGGCAGTGCGCCGCAAGAAACCTCCACGAACGGCTTATCCCGTCGGCTGCTGCGGTTGTGAATGGCACGGGCGACCATGCTCTTTCCCGTTCCGGATTCGCCGGTAATAAGGACGGTGGCCTTGCTGTCGGCGACGGCTTCGATAAGGTCGAAGACCTTCACCATCCGATAATCCTGCCCGATAATCCGCTCGAATTGCGTCATTGCCGATACCTCCCGATATTGCGAATCCTTCGGTAATTCGCGGCGAAACCACACCGCAATTGCAATATCGTCGCATCTCGGCGGCAATGTTGCTAAAAAGCAACGGATGTTTCAGAAAAAATACGGAAACGTCTTCTGATGGGTGCCATGTTCTCGCCCGTAGCGCAGCGGAGGGCGTGAACATGTGTTGGCACAGATCATGCCTACACGCTCCGCTGTGCTGCGCGTGAAGGCATGGCACCCGGCTTTTTGGATTAACTTGCATTCTCACATGTTATTACCGATACTACGTTAACAATCAGGGTTTTTCCGGAGAGGTGGCTGAGTGGCTGAAAGCGACGGTTTGCTAAACCGTTGTATGGGGTCATACCTGTACCCCGGGTTCGAATCCCGGCCTCTCCGTTTTCCTTCGGAAATGTCCGTTTTTCTTCGGAAACTCGGGCATTTTCGTTTTCTGGCGCGTCTCGTCGCGCTTTGGCCTTGAGTCCGCCGAAGTCCGCCGAAGTACGTTGAAATCCGCCCTCACGCGCCAAGTTTCGCGCCAAGGTTTTCCCCGGCCCCTTCGGGCTACGGCCAGCAGGTTTGCCGTCCGTCCCTGTAGCGATGGCCACCTGTTCAGCCGGAAGACTGATATCTGGCAAGGCGGCCACGGCGTCGGCTTCCTGACCGGCGTAAACGTGGGAATACCGGCTCATGGTCAAGTTGATGTCCGAATGCCTCATCATGGCCTGGGCAACCTTCGGATGCGCGCCACTCGCGGCAGCGATATTTTGCCCCTGAAAAACGTTGGCGTAACCGGTCGGAAAACTGCGCCAACCTACAGCAGTCAGCAGGTTACTGGCAAGTTGCCCCTTCAGCGGCACCCGTCTCATACCGCCAACGGGCCGGAGCCGCCCGGTGTGCGTGCAGAGACACTTCGGTGCCGCCTACGTTCTGTTGATCGAGCTCAACGACCTGCCGAACAACCGCCGCGCTCAGCCCGCCAACCTCTCCCGTTGACCTGCTCCCCAAAAACTGATCCAAGTTTTGTGAGAGTCTCAGACGACATTGATGTCGGAAGGAGACTCGAAGATGAAGAAGTACACACCACAGCAGGTTGTGGAGAAGTTGCGTCAGGCGGTTAGTCGCGCCCTCGGCGGCCAACAACCCCTTGTCCATCAGTCCCTTAAGGTCGCATTGCAGCGACCGGCGGGTTATGACAGGCGGCCGCCATTTGCCCTGAAATGTAAATAGTTCGCTGCCAGTTACACCGCCTTAATTGCATTTATCGCGGCCATTTCACCTGGAGCAATTCACAGTCGCATGCTCCTGACAAGCCGCTTATGTTTGCTCCGGCGCGTCGAGGTTTAGTTCGCCAGCCGAGACAGGCCGATCATCGGTCATCGCAACGGCCTTGGGGCGGTTCAGCCGGTCCCGTAGGCTACCGATCAGGCGGTTGGCCATCGCGGCTAAGTACAGCGCGATCGCCACGCCGATGAACAGCCCCAGCGCCCAGAGCTTGTCGGCGTCTTTGTAAAAAAGGCGTTGCGACAAGGGCGGTTTGGCGTCGAAGGACAGTTCCAGGGGACTGTCCGGTTCGACCAGCAGCGGGCGCGTGAACTCGATCATCCGCCCGCGTTCGGGCAGTTCTATAAGCAGTTGCACGCGGCTGCCGGCAGCGGCATCCTGCATCTCGATTATCCGCCGGGAGATCAGGTCGAGGTTTTCGCTGTCGGCCTGGCTCAGCGCCGACTCGATCTGTTCGGCCTGCTGCTGGTTGAACTGGTCGCCGGTCTCGCCGCCCCCCGGAAGCGGCTCGTTCGCCGCGCCCGGCGCCTGGCGGCGGAGCCGGTCCCGCGATCCGACAAGCCCGACCTTCGCCTGCTGGCGAAGCAGGTTGCCGAGGTCAACGTTGATGTCTTCGTTCAGGGCGGAGTCGGACAGCGAATAGGTCCTGGCCTGTTCGAGCATTTCCCTGGCGCCGTACTGCTTGCCCTCCTGGACGAACTGCTGGGCGATCTTCTGGTATTCCATCGCCTTGCGATTGCGGGTGAAGCTGGACTTGCTTACGGACTGCTCGTATTGGGCCAGGTCGTAGCGGAAGACCATCGGCTGCTTGTTTGTTTCATCCAGATGGGACAGGGCGCCCTTGAAGCCGTCGTAGCTGAAGCCTTCTGGTAGATACAAAGTCCATTTGATGTTCTTCAGGGGCAGGTCAAACCGCGGACCGCTGAAACTGCGCCGCCCGACCCACGAGGAAAGCCGGTCCGGCAGGACATAGACAAGATCGACCTGGACGTCCAAATCCCTCGCAGCCGTCTGGCCCAGAGGGATCAGCAGGACATCTCGCCCGTCGGCATCCTGCCGGGAGGGCGCCGCCGCCCGGCCGTTGACCAGCAACGACCAGAGCTGCGCGCCTTGCGGCAGCCGGCAGTGCAGGTAGCGTTTCGAGCCGACGGTCATCGCCAGGTGAACGCGGCTGATGCTCTGGCCGGACTCGGTAACGACCGTGCGGATGTCGGCTGCGTTGACATCGGCTTCTATCTGGACCGCGGCTGCGTGGCGGACGGCTCGCAGCGTCAGTTCATAGCCGCCGGTGGAAGCCGAGTAGCAGAACGCGGCGCCGGAAAGGTCGCCGGCGCCGAACGACCCGCCGGGCACGTTTCGTGCTTCCGCCGGCTGGAGAGACGCCGGCACGGCGTCGGGGCTAAGCTCGACGCGATCCGTCGTATAGACGGCCACGTGTCCCCGCTGCTGGTCGGCCCCCACCGCCTCGACAGGATGAATCTTCACCTCGCCACCCTTGCGGTCAAATCGGGTCTGGTAGCTGATCTGCAAGGGGTACGGCGCGTCGAACCACTTCTTTGCCAACTCGATGTGCCACAGGCCCGATGCATCCTGCTGGCGTTGAGCGATGTCCGGCCCGGCGATGGTTACCCCCAGCGCTTCAGCGGGCAGCCGGAGCGTCAGGCCCTTAACCCCCGCGTGAAACAGCTTGTATCGCATGTAGTGCTGGTGCTGGACCATGCCCTCGGAGACACGGGCGACGTGCAGCATATCGACGTTGATGAGCGGCTCGATAACCTCAGTCTGGAGTGTGATCGACCAGTTCGGTTTGAGCAGCCTGAACGCCAGCGCACCCGCCTCCCTCAGACCCAGTTCGAGCGGGTTCACCTCGGTTACCCCCTGGCGGTCGGCGACGGTCAGGCGAACGCCGCGCTCGGCGCGAAGCACCGCCTGACCGGTGTGCCTGAGCGAACCTACCAGTTCGATGCGAGGCACGTCTATCTTTTCCGGTAGTTGGGCTATGGGTTGGCTAAGCGCCAGGGAGACCGGCACCGCACCGAGCGTCTTCTGCGTGAAGTGGACCGTGATCGTTCGCTTTCCGGCATCGACGGTCTCGTCCCAATGACTGAGCTGCGGGGCGCCCAGGGCGTCGATGTCATAGGCGGCGGGCACGACAAACTGTATCGAAAACATGCCCGTCTTGGCGATCTGCACGTCCAACCGCCCATTGTAAACCAGCCGCTCGTCCAGCACGTTGAACGCAGCCGTCTCGTTGAGCCGAAGCTCCGGGCTGACCGCGCCGGCCCGGACGGAAACAAAGTCGCCGTCGAGCCGATAGGCGAAGGCCGGCGTCGCCGACGCCGCGGGAGTCTGTTTTATCAGCGCCGCAGCGTCGCGCGCGAAATCATCCACGTTGATCGCCTGCGGCTTGCCTGTCGCCTCGATGAACACCTCGGCTGAATGCACAAGCCCCACCAGCGTGCGCTGGCGCTGAGCTTCACGAACGACTATCGGATGGACATCGAAGCCGTAGGGAACCGCCGCTTTGGCTGCCTGGGCGACGATCCGCAGCGCGTAGTCGCCGACGACCGGCTCGGTGAATCGCACCTCAAGCTCCTTGGCGCCGGGGTCGTACCGCCATGCGCCTATTGACGCCCCGCTGACGGCTGTAACGGCTGTGTCGGCGGGGATTTCTATCCGCAATTGCTTAAGCTCGCCCTGCGCGACCTGAAGCCGCAGGTCGTGGATCAAGGAGACCAGCGATGCGTCGAAGCACGCCACGGAGGTAACCTGGCTGTAGAACTTCGTCTGCTCTCGCCGCGTCTGGCGGGCGCGGGGCTTCCACTGAAACTCCAGCAGCTTGCCCGGCGGCATGATCGCGCGAGCGACGGTCTTGCCGTCGCGGTCTTCCTGTTCGCACCTGAACGCCGTAGGCGCGGTGATCTCCACGTCCGCTTCGGGCACGGTCAGTTCGACCGCGTTGCTGAGCGCCAATGGCGCGAAAAGCAAGAACCGGCTGACGCGGTTGGCATCCGGCGCGGCCAGCGGATAAAGGAAATCGGCCCGTATCTCATATACGCCCGGGGCCTTCACCCGTAAATGGTGCATGCCGTCGATAAGCTCGATGGCGACGTTCTTGTGCGGCGAGGCCTGGGACAGCAGCACCGCGGACTGCCCCATCAGGGGGAAATCGGCCTCCTTGGGGGCCGAGATTTTCAGCAGGCATCCGACGACCATCGAGTCCTTCTCGACGGCGAGTTTGTACTCGATGCGCTCGATCACCGGCTTGTTGGATATGTAGCCGGTCATGTCCGGCTGGCAGCCGCTGGCCATGAAAAGCGAGCCGATCAGCAGCGACATGGCAACGACAGGCTTAAGGTACTCGTGGCGAAGCAGCGGCAGCAGGCGAAAGGCGATGAACGCAAGCATAAGAACGAGCGGCAGACCCCAGGTCAGCACGTGGCCCAGCGGCGTTACCAGCGGCATGATCGACGCAGCCCCGTATGCCGCAACCGCCAATGCGGAGGCCAGGCATAGCTTGCGCATCCGCCGAACCAGCAGCGCAAATACCGCAAGACCCAGCAGCACCGCCGGGACAACTATCACCGTGGTCAACGTCAGGTGCTGGCGCCAGGCCGGCACGCTCAGCACGGTTACGGCCAGGCCGCTTTGTTCCTGGAGGTTGACCACCTGTGTAAATTGTATGGTGGTCGTTTGGCCGGATGCGGGCAGGTCGTACCGGAACGCCGGCGCTTTGGTTGCCAGTATGCCGCAGGCAAGCAGCAGCACCACACCCAAGCCGACGATAACTTCAGGGATTGCCCGGCGGAAGAAAAACGCCATCGTTACCAGGAATATGACGCATGACACGGCGGCGAACAACATGCCCGCACGGTTGGTTTCGGACCCGACCGACCAGGCCCAGGCCCGCCCGACGTTGCCCAGCACCCACGATATGCCGCGCGGTTCCTGGGCGGCCTGCGCCGAGACCATGTTTCCGCCTTCGACGGGGCGGATCGAATAATCATCCGGGACGCTCACTCGCCAGTTGGCGAAACTGGCTGGAATGACACTCCTGGGCGCGGCAAGCGCCACGCGAGCGGACCACCGCCCCGGCGAGCCGTGCGTCTGACCGTATTCAAGTTCGATGGTGATAGGGTCGTTCGGATTGCGGCGGCGGGGAAGCGGAATCATCAGTCCGAGCTTCTCGTCGAACGAGGCAGTCAGGCGGGTGGCGACCTCCTTCCCATCGTCTCGTCGCTCGATCAACCGCGTCGTCCAGACCGTCGCGCCGGGCGGCATATGGAGCGTGAGGAACTGGATGGAGGTGTTCTTGACCTTGTAGCGGATGGTCGTTACCGACTCGGTCTGGTTGTCTTCCCTGACGGCAAGGCGGCTGGCGGCGTCCATCACTTCGACGACCGCCGGTATGACATCCCCGCGCTCGTAGGCCTTGACCTTCAGCAGGACGCTGTGCGGCGCGCTGACGTACTTGTAGGTCTTCAGGATCGGCGCTGTCGCCAGAAGGCGATAGTTGCCCGGGACCTCCTGGCTGGAAACCTCCAGCAGCGCCGCGTCGGGCGCGCCCGCCGGTTCCAGTTCCAGATTCAGGTGGCTGGTTACGGCTATGTACCCGGTCTGCGTTTCGACTCCCTCGCACTGCACCATGCCGGCGGGGATCGTGCCGTTAGGCTCGTAGGGCAGGTCGAACGTCAGGCCGACGTTGTAGTCGCCGATCACCCTGCGCTGGAGATGAACGGTCCAGAGCTTGCCTTCCTGCACGGACCGGCGAACGTCCCGCCCGATGAACTGAACGTTCCGAAGCGTCTCGGGCAGGGTGAACTTAAGTTTGTCCACCGGCGAACCGGTGATAAAGTAGCTGATCGCCACGGAGCCGTAGGCGCGGCCCTCGCCCAGGGAAATCAGGTGGAAACTCTCGGTTCGGATGGCTGACGGTTTCTTTCCGGCGAGGATGGTCAGCGACCAGTCGCTCTGCCGGAAGCGATAGGCCAGCCGGGTGTCCGGCGGGACGACCTCCAGCGACGCCACGTTCACCTCACGCAGGTTCTTAAGGTCGCTGGCGTCGATTTTCAGGCCGTCCTCCGCGGCGATGGCGAGGAAGCCGCGTTCCGTCTTGGCGCCCGTCGCGCGGATCGCCTCGACCTTCTGCGGTTCGTCAAGCGGACCGTGACCAAGCTCCAGCCGGAGCATAAGGTTTGTCTTGCCCAGCACCGGCTGCTTGAACTGCACGCGGACCTTGGCCGCCGCGCCGTCCTTAGGCGAGTCCACGCGGTAATCGTCCACCATCGCGCCGATTACCGCTGCGACCTGCAAGCCGCGCGGAACCTCGATAGTCAGGTCGCGCAGCGGCGCATCGCGAACGTCCAGCGTTATCTCCGAGTCGATGGTGAAATCCTCTTCCTTCACCGTAACGTTCTGGCGATACGAGGCGTCGAAGGTCGGCGTGATGTTGTCAAGTCGCAGACCCAATTCGTACGGCGAGGCAGCGAAGGTGTAGGAAAACGCCTTGTTGACGGGCACGGGGCGAGGGCTGGCCGGGTCCAGCACCGCCTGCGGAAAGGCCTTGACGTCTATTTGTGTCAGCCCGGCGGACTTGGCGACCTGCAATTGGATCGCGCTTGCGGTTCCGACGGCCAGATGCCCGCTTGCGCGAAGCCCGCCCTGCGGCTCGATGACAGGGACGCTCATCTCGCATGGGAACGCCGCCACTGGCTGCTCGCCCTGAATCTGCAAGGCGTACTGTTCGGTCTGGGGCCTGTTGAGGGCGATACGGAGGATTCTCGCGCCGCCTTCCTCCGTAAGCGTCCAGTCCTGTATGAACGTCCCGCGAACCTGCGTAACGTTCAGCGCAGCCGGCAGCTTGAATCGCATCTCGGTGAGCGTGCCCTGGGCCACGTCAAAGGTGAACAGGGAATCGACCCGCAGCGTCGCCGCGCTGAGCGTTGTGATGATGTTGGCGCGAGAGGAGAATACCAGCTTGCCCTCCATCTGCTGAACCTGCGGTTTGAAGCGGACGATGAACGGCTTGCCTGGTCCGAGGATTGCGGAAATGACCAGCTGCCCATCCTTCTGTTTGCGCTCCAGGCGCATGGCGTCGGGGAACTGCACCTCCAGGTCGGTCCGGTCGCATACCACGTCCAGCTTTCTGACCTGGGCGGCTGGAAGGGAAAAAACCGCCTCGTGCCATCCTTCCTTGCCGAGGGGTTCGGCGCGTGCCGCGAACGTGGCCTTGACGTGATGCGTGCCTTTGGTCCGCCAGCCCATGTAGTAGGCGTTCTCGGCTGCGTCGTACCGCAGCGTATATCCGGTTCTCGGTTCCTCAAGCTTCGACAGCGTAACCTGCCCGACGATGAGCGGAATCTCCTGATTCGGTTCTTTCGCGTCGGCGTCGAATTCGATCGTGAATGTGATATTGGCCCGCTCGATCGCGCCGGTAACGTTCAGGCGATTGATCGCAACCTTGGGGCGCTGCGCGTTGGTTGCCGGTGCAGGCATGATCGCCTTGGCGGACTGCTTCGCAACGACGGCGGACCCGGGTCCAGGCGCCTGGACGGGTTTATCAG
Source organism: uncultured Planctomycetaceae bacterium (assembly GCA_964449105.1). Taxonomy (GTDB): domain Bacteria; phylum Planctomycetota; class Phycisphaerae; order SM23-33; family SM23-33; genus JAUWNJ01. Next base: position 8,538 of record CAYUYD010000022.1, read on the forward strand.
CCAATGCCGGCACGAACCACACCACGGTTACAACGCTCACTATCCAGATCATGTAACGGTTCATCGTTTTTCCTTTCCTTATATTCAAGCATCTCCGTTGCGCCGCTCAGGGCGACTTCGGGAGGTTTCGTGCCCGTTGGACCAGCCACAGCATCTCGCGCGCCTGGTCGTCCAGCGGCAGCGACTGGCTCACATGTCGCATGACGCGCTCGACCTGCTCCATGTTCCCATTTTTCGCGTGGGGACTTTCCCGCAATATCTCCGCGTAACGCGCCGCGCAGGCCGCCAGGTAGAACCGCGGATTTTCCTCGACGGTCAGCGGCTGGACGATTCGAGCTTCCAGCCGGTGCGAAATCTCCTCGATCTCGCGCGTGTCGGCGTTGCGATAGCGGACGTACACCGTCCCCAGCGAACCGGCCTGCCCGTCCCGCTCGCTACCGGTCAGTTCCAACTCGTACAGCGCCGTGGACGACTGGCCGGACCCGACTTCGGCTGCGTCGATAGCGTCGTTGCGGAAATCCTCTTTGGCGATAATCCGCTTCTCGTAGCCGATCAGCCGATACCGCCTGATGCGTTCGGGATTGAATTCGACCTGTATCCGGGCGTCCAGTGCAATGGTCTGGAGCGTGGCGTTCATCTTCTCGACGAACGCCTGCCGGGCCTGTTGCGGCGTGTCGATGAACAAGTAGCTGCCGTCGCCACGCTTGGCCAGCGTCTCAAGCAGTTCGTCGTTATATCCCCCGCGCCCGCACCCGGCGACGGTCAGCGTGATTCCATGCCGGCGATAGTCCGCAACGCGATCCAGGATCGCCTGCGCGTCGGTCTGGCCGATATTCGCCGCGCCGTCGGAGCAGAGTATCACGCGGTTGATTCGACCGGCGTGGAACTCCCGCCGCGCCAGGTCGTACCCTGCCTCCAGCCCGGCCAGCAGATTCGTCGGACCGCCCGCCCGAATCTTCGCGCAGGCAGCCAGTATCTCATCCCGCCGCGACGCCGGAACGCACTCCAGCAGCAGCGCAGACTGGCGGCTGAAGGTTACCAGCGACACATAGTCGTTCGGACCAAGCGCATCGACGAGCATCCTAATCGCCTCCTGAATCAGCGGCATGCGGTCGGGCGTAGCCATCGAACCGCTGGTGTCGATCACGAACACCAGGTGCGCGCTCTTTCGGCCTTCGCGCCCTATGACGCGCCCCTGCACGCCGATTTTCAGCAGCGTCGTGCCCTCGCCCGTATCGGCGAATGGAGCAGCCGCTGCCTCGGCAAAGACGTTGAACACGCCCCTTGCCTGGCGCGGGTAGTTGTAGTCGAAGGCGTTTATGAACTCCTCCATCCGCACGGCGCCGCGCGGCGGAAGATAGCCCGACCGCAGGTAAGCGCGGCATAAGGCGTAGCTGGCAGAGTCCACATCCGACGCGAACGTCGAGAACCGCTCACGCTCCGTCATCACCCACGGGTTGACCGGCACTTCGCGGAATGTCGATGCCGGCGGCAAGGCCGTTTCGTGAGCCAGTTCGTTAATGCGGCTTTCAGTGGACGAACCGGTAGCCGGAAGAGTAGCGGGGATTGATCTGATAAGATCATCGACGGCAAGTGGCCTTCTTTTCAGTTCATCGTCGATACTGTCTTTGGACCGTTCCTGTTCACGTAGGTCTGTTCGAGAGTTTGGTTTTTTCCGCCTTACTTCCCATTGGCCTTCTGAATCGTCCTTGTCTTTGGAATCCAGCGTTTTCTTGAGGCCTGATAATTCGGCGGATTTCTCAGCCTTTGTTGTTTCACGAATACCTTTGCCTTTATCCTGCTGTGGCCGCAACGTGGAACCTGGAGAGCTTGTTCGATGAGCTACCCATGTGTCTGATGTGTCCTTTTCGCGCAGCTTTTCGACTTCGTCAGCCAACACCACTTCTTCACCGGGACGGCCTATCTTTGCTCTGTCCGATGGCGCATCCGCTGGCCTAGGCGCAAGCGTGGCGGCTCCGTCGCTGAAAACAAACGTTTCCCCTCCCCTTCTCGGAGAAGCGGGCAGACCGGCTGGGGACGAAACATTGTCATCCGTTTTTCCTGGAGGCTTTGGCTTACGGAACTGCTCATATCCAGAGCCAGCCTTCAACGCTTCCTCTTTGGCGGGCAACTTGCCGTCTTTACTCTCCATCTCTTTGTAGTATTTTCTTTCGCTCCTTTCGCCGCCCGTTCCGCCTCTCTCAGTAATGCCCCTCAGCGAGTCTGGTGATTTATCTGAACGATCCGATCTCCTGGCGGATGACTCATACTGGTATACCACGCGCGTATCGTCGCGGCCATCAAGGGTTGAGGGGGTCGCCTCAGCCGGCGCGGCAGGGGCGATTCTTCTGGCCAATTCGCGGGACCTTTGCAGGGACGGTGTAAATACGGTTACGAGAACGACCGCCGCTGCGATGGCTGCTATGGAGGCTATCAGCGGGCGACGCCACCCCCAGCGGGAGACCGGCTGCGCAACAGGTTTGGCCGCAGCGCTAAGCAGCGCCCCGATGCGGTCATCGGACAGTCTCGGTTCGACCTCTTCCTCAAGACCCTTGTGCAGCAGTTTGAACGCCATGCGCATGTCTGCCAGCCGCTCCCGCAGTTCGGCGTCCGTCTCAAGGGCGGCTTCCAGTTCGGCGCGGGTTGCCGCATCCAGCGCATCCACCAGATAGGCGGCCAGAAGTTTTTCGGATTGTTTGCGATTCATCTCACTGCTCCTGCGCCGCCCGTATGGGGCCGGCGCTCCTGCCCGTTACAAGTGCCCGGAACGCTTCAGTTGTCGGGCAAGCGTGTTCAGCGCCTGGTTGAGTTTGTAGTTCACGTTTCCCAGCGACAGTCCCGTCGCCTTTGCGACCTGGCGGAACGTCAACCCTTCGAGCACCTTCATCAGGACGACCTGCTTTTGCCCGTCGGGAAGGCGGTCCATCGCGGTCAGGGCGGCGGAGGCCGCTTCGGACTGCGTGATCTGCCCGATGACGCCAAGATCATCCTCCGGGTCGGCCTGGGAAATGGATTCATCCTGCGCGGCGCGGCGGCGGTTATGCTTGCGGATAAGGTCCATCGTCAGATTGTGCGCCACCGTGAACAGCCACGCTCCGACTCGTTCCATCGGCGGCTCGGATGAGCGGCCCCACGCCTTATGAAGCCGTAAAAAACACTCCTGCACAACGTCATCGGCCTGGTCCTGCTGCGTTCCGGCCACTCGCCGCACATAGCGAAGCAGAGGCCCCTGATGCCGTTCGATGATCTCGGCGAACAGGCTCTTTCGATTCGGGGGCGAATCAACCTTCGTCGCACTGTCTTGCGGCTGCCCAGGACATTCAGTCATGCCAGGCCCCTTTGCCTCATCACAACATTAGACGCTTATGCATAGGAAATGTTCTAAACAAAATTTCAACAAATACAAAAAGAGACATTTTCGCCTGTGCATCCCGAAAACTCCGTCGTCCTTCATAGACAAGGACTTGCGCACTTTGCTCTTCAACGGGCGGACGAACGACGGACTGATTGAAGGTCAAAACGAGTGTGCACGCCGATCAATTCGCTGATTGAGAATATTGAGAATATCGAACAAGCAGTGGTATGATGCAGTGGCGGCTATTATCGTCGCGGGCTCAAGGGCGAGCGAATGGATGAACTGTGGGCAAAATGTCTGGAAGGGGAGAAGAAGGCATGGGACGCCTTTGTGGATCGTTACGCCCCCGTCATCTTCGCTGCGGCGCGACGGCTGCTGCATGGACGGGGCCTGGCCGGCGAGGATGAGTTGGTTGAGGACATCTGCCAGGAAACGTTCCTTCGCTTGCTTAAAAACAACCGGCATCTGATGCGGCGCTACGATCCGCGTGCAGCCAGTCCTGCCACCTATCTTACCGTCGTGGCGCGTAGCACGGCCCTGGATTTGCTGCGCCGCAAGCGGCTGCCGACGGTAACGCTGGAAGACGCCCCGCCGCTCGCGGCGGCACCCGTCGATTCAATGACCGAGAACCCCACGGCAATCGTGCCGGAAGGCCTGCTTACTGCCCGTCAGCGGCTGGTGCTGCATCTGGCGTTCGACAAGCAACTGGACGTTCCGGAGATCGCGGCGCTGATGGGCGTTTCCGAGCAGACCGTTCGCAGTTGCAGGCACAAGGCCATCAAGCGGCTTAGAGAATATGCCGTCGGAGAGGGAGGAAACCGTGATTTGCGGCCATAACTCTTTTTTAAATGGTTACTTGGAAATGTTTGCCTGTTGAAAATTTTTTTTCGGGCTTGCGGGGATGAAACCGCCGCTCGCCTCGTATCTCTTATTAGGAACGAGAACCATGAACAATATCAACCCTGACAACTCGGACTTGAGGCTGTGGCGAAGGTACAACGCCCCGCCCCCCCCACCGCCGGCTGAAACCATCGACGATAACGATCTGGCGGCCTATCTCGACGGAACAGCCGACGAAGCAACTGCGGACCGCATCGAGGTAAGGATGGTTTCGGATGAAGCCTTTCTGGTTGAGGTCATGCAGTTGAGGCGGATGCGTCAAGCCCCGGCCGCTGCCATCCCCGAATCGCTGCTTAGGCGGCTTAAGGCGCTGGCTGGCAGGTCCGCCCCGGCGGTCATATCCGGGCCTGCACAGTGGTGGACGGATGCCTCGGCCTGGTGGCGCCGCATGAGCTATGCAGCCGCGGCGGCCGGAGTGATACTGGCGTGCTTTGCCGGTTACTCTCTCGGGCAGGATGCCTTCGAGGCACGCCATGAGGCACAGGGCAGCGCTCCGGCACAGGTCGCCTCAACTATCGAAGAAATAGTGAACGAACCGGCTCTTGACCTGCCAGCCGCCAACGCCGACAGCGAAGACGCAGCACGGAAAGGAGGGCGACCATTATGACCAAACGCCTTCCATGGCTGCTGTTGGCGGTTTCCGTGGCGTTTAACATCTTTGTGGCCGTGGGATTCTTCACGGCCCACCACAAAGTGAAGCAATCCCGCGGTTTCAAGGGCAGGACGGAACTGTTTGCCCGACACCTTAATCTGACCGACTCGCAACGTCAGGAGTACGATAATCTGATGCAGCAGATGGATCAGCTTCGCCAAAGCCGCATCTCGCAGCGCGAGGCATTCCGACAGGAACTGATCAAGGACCATCCCGACCAGAAAGTGCTGGAGGATTATCTTACAGGTCCGGAGGCCTGCCAACAGCGACTCCTCCGCCTGGAGATTCTCCGCAAGATGGTGGAAGTGCTGACACCGCAACAACGCGAAAAACTATTACAACTGCTGAAGAAGCCGGATGCGCCGTCCCAGTAATCTCTGATGCCGGCGCGGCCTAAACTTCTTCAGCCAAGACAGGAGAAAGCCATGAAAACACGGAATCGAAAACTTGGAATGTTGGTTGCGCTGGTTGTGTGGTTTGTTTCCCTGCCGGTCGCGACGGCCCTGGCAAGGGACAAGGACAGGGGCGACAATAAACGGCCAGTTGTTACAAAACGAAATGATCGGGACGACCGCCGTGTTGACCGTCGCAACAATAACGATCGCGGCCGGGTGATCGTGCGGTTCGGCTCCGGCAGCCTCGGCATTACGCAACGAGTAGTTCAGGGGCACTATGAGACGCGCACGGAGCAAGTCCTCGTCGAACCGGGCCACTACGAAATCCGGACCGAACAGGTGCTCGTTGAGGCGGGACACTGGGAAACCCGCTATATCCCAGCCGTGGAGCAGACCGTTCGCGACTCCAGAGGACGCTACCTTACGGTGGTCATCGCTCCGGCCAGAACTGAGCAGTATTGGTGCCCGCCACGCTACGAAACGCGCTCTATCAAAGTCTGGGTACCGGCACGTTATGAAATCCGCACTGTACAGGTCTGGGTGTCGGGTTACGGCGGCGCGAAAACGTCCCAAACCAGGACTGGTTTCAGCCTTTTGGGATTACTACGCTGGTAGCAGCAAGCCTGGTATCAGGCCTGAAATGTAAACAGTTCGCAGGTAGTTACGCCGCCTCCATGTGAGTGTAACGTATCGAAACGTTCTCTGACCGAACACGGCTCGCTGGAGCAATCCGGCGGGCCGCATCGTTATCCCGCACCAGCATGGTTAAGGTTAAGGACGGAGGACTTAATTCGGCGGCGGTGGCAGTTCAGACCAAGCCGACAAGAGTTGCGGACGCTAAGCAACGGTTTAGGAAACCGTTATAGGGGATCAAACCTCTATCTCGGGTTCGAATCCCGACCTCTCCGTTTATCAATCGGCTGGCAGGCGTGGATTTTGCCCGTTTTGCATCAGGGCCGCTCTCACAATTCGCGCATCTTCATAACTGACTTTTCCGCCGGCGGCATCCACAATTTCTCGCAGACTGTCTGTGCCTAAACGTTTGAACATCTGTTCAATCTCCAAACGCATGGTCGGCTTGACGTATCGATCCAAATCGATGTCCCGTCCGTCCATGATCAGGCGCTCGATATGACTGACGATGGTCCCTGTTGTCAGCCCTCGTCTCTCGGCGACCTGGGCACAGGACAAGCCCTCCTTCAGCAGTTGCCAGGTGGCTTCGGTAGTCTTACCCCCTGCCGATTTCCGTGGCATGGAGGCATATGAAGCAGGCAGAGGCGTCGCATTGCTTTTGGCCTGCGGGTTTGATTCGACAAAAGAGCGAATCGGAGGCAGGAAGTCATCGCCGTACCGCTGGAGTTTCTGATCCCCCACACCGGTAATGCATCGCATCTCATCCATCGTAGTTGGCAAGTAGTGGGCCATTTCGTGCAGCGTTCTGTCTGAAAAGACTACGAAGGGCGGCATGTTCTGCTCCTTGGCAAGGCGGCGCCTGACCGACCGCAACTGCTCAAAAAGTCCGCGGTCATAATCATCCATAACCGCCGGTCGGCTGTAACCTTTGGTTTCCCGCGGCCTGAGGACATAAAACTCTTGTCTGCCGAAGAGCACTTCGTGTCCACACTGTGTAAGTTGCAGGATGGGATAACGCCCCTCCGTCTGGACAACACATTCCTGCGAGATAAGGTCGTCGATAATCCCGCGCCAAAAGCGTCTATCTTTTTCCTTTCCAACGCCGTAAGTCTTTATTTCGTCGTGCCCCATGTCGCGAATCTTCTTCGTGTTCGCACCGATTACGACGTCTACAACGTGGGCTGCGCCGAAACGCTCGCCCGTTCGTGCGATAGCCGACATGACAATCTGGGCATCGGCGGTGGCATCGACGCGTTCGGTGTTACTCGTGCACACATCGCATGTGCCACAATTCTCGGCTTCGAGCCTCTCGCTGAAATAGCCCAGAAGTTGCCGGCGCCGGCACGCGTTGGCTGTGGCGAACCGGACCATTTCGCTGAGTTTTTTGGACGCGATGCTTCGCTCCGTTTCGTCGGTTATCTCGTTGACGAAGTAACGTATCTTGGAAATATCTCCGCGCCCGAAAAACAAAAGGCAGTGCGCCGGTTCGCCGTCTCGTCCTGCCCTGCCTGTCTCTTGGTAATAACCCTCTATGTTCTTGGGAAGATCGCCATGGACGACAAACCGGATGTTCGACTTGTCGATACCCATGCCGAAAGCGATGGTGGCGACGATCACATTAATTTCATCACGGTTGAAGGCATCCTGGTTTTCCTTCCGCAGTTCGCTGTCGAGACCAGCATGATAGGGACGGGCCTTGATCCCGTGAACGGCGAGAAATGCAGCAGTATCTTCCACGTCTTGACGGGTGGTGCGGTAGATAATGCCGGATTCGTTCCCCCGGTTGCGAAGAAATGACAGTATTTGTCGGTCCACGCCGTCTTTGGCCACGATTTGGTAAAACAGGTTAGGCCGGTCAAACGAGGCCCGCACGATGTGCGGATTTCGCAGGCCCAGCCTTTCAATAATGTCCTGCTGCACCCGTTTGGTTGCAGTGGCTGTAAATGCCGCCAGGGGCGAGTCCGGGAAATGTTCCACGATCATTGAGAGGGAAAGATAGTCCGGGCGGAAATCGTGTCCCCACTCGGAAATGCAGTGCGCTTCATCAACGGCGAAAAGGCAAATAGGCACAGCCTTTAAAGTTGCAAGAAAACCATCCATGGTGAATCGTTCAGGCGCCACGTAAAGAAGGTCAATCTCGCCGCCCGAAAGCCTGCGA
>CAYUYD010000023.1:0-16400 GCA_964449105.1 uncultured Planctomycetaceae bacterium
CCATCTCCCTGACGATTTCCTTTTCCGAATCAGCCAGGTTGTTGGTTTCCACGGGGTCGTTTTCGAGATCGTATAGTTCAGTGGCCGGTTCCAGCGGGAAGAAGCCCCTGTCTATGGTCTTGACGAGTTTCCATTTGCCCTTGCGCAAGGCCCGCTGGGCCTCCCACAGACCGGTGCCGGTGGTGACGATTTCATGGTGCTGTTTCGTCTTACCCCGCAGGAGCGGCCAGAGACTTTTACCTTCCATATCTTCAGGCACAGAGACGCCGAACGCTTCGAGTACAGTGGGGGCGAAGTCCGTGTGCTGAACCAGGGCCTCTATCCTCCGGGCCTTGACCTGCCTCGGGTAGTAGATGATGAGGGGAACGTGGGCGGTAGGTTCATAGACATCCATGTGGTCTGCATAGGTGTCGTGTTCGCCCAGGGCCTCGCCGTGGTCTGATGTGATGATGATCATTGTATCTTCGAGAATCTTCATCTCATCCAGTACCGAGACGAGTTGGCCGATGTGCTCGTCGGCGTAGTTAATCTCGGCGTCATACTGGGCGACGATGTAGTCCCAGTCCGTAAGTCCCCGGTTGTATTCTGGTACGCACAGACCGACGCAGTAGCCCAGGATCGGACTGGCCTTGACCCGGGCGAGGCTTTCGGGGTTCGCTGAGTACGGATCGCCCTGATAGAACTTCTTTACGTATTTTTCGGGGGCTAGATTGTATGGTGTGTGCGGGTCCCAGTAGTGCACGAAGAGGAAGAAATCCTTTTCGCTGCCGCCATATGCCTTCAGCCAGGGGATCGCCGCCTGGTTCACCTTATCGGCCGTGATGTGTTGCAGCCACGTGCCCATGTCGGGCTGAATGTAGTGCTCGAAGCCCTGGGCAAACCACCTGCGGAAGCGAAAGAGTGTGCTCACCGCCGCGGTCAAGTGTCCTGCCTGGGCGAGCACCTGAGGAAAGGTCGCCACGGAATCGTCAATAATGCTTTCAGGGTGTCCGTGAGTTACCACTCCGGTGGTCGTTCCCTTCTTTCCTGTAAGGACGGAGGTGTACGAAGGCTGGGTTGGCACATCCGTGGGATAGGAGTTCAGGAATACCGCACCGGCCGATGCCAGGCGGTCAATGTTGGGGGTGGTGGGTTTGGCGTAACCGTAGGCCCCGACGTGATCGGCCCGCAACGTGTCAACACTGATGTAGATAACGTTCATTCTTGTTCCATCATTTCTATTAAACAGGCTCGCACGGATTTAGACCTGTGCCATAGCATCCTCTTCGGCGGGGCGTTTTCGCCACGGGCGGAGGATTCCCTTGCTGTCGAGGTACGCCTCGCATCGCGTCATCATTCCGGCATCGTTACTGTGCCCGTCGAACTGGAGCGACAGGAACGGCTTGCCCGAGGCGGTGCGGATAAAATGTCTGATGAACGAGTCAGGACCGCACTTGAAGTTGGTTATGTGGATAATGTGCAGATTGGCCCGCTCGCCGACTATTTTCGCCGCCGCAATCAGACGCCGGCCGTACTCCCAGAACATGTTCTCGTTGACGTTTCGGATGTCCACGTCGTCGGTTTTGAGGCAGTCGATGGGGATGCAGTTGACGCCGTAGTAATCGCGCAGTTTCTTTGCGACGTTAAGGTTGACGCCGGCGTCGTGGACGTTGTAAGGCCGACCTATGATGACGATTCCGGGCTTGCCCGTCCGGTCGAGCGTCGCTAAAGCCTCGCGCCCGGCTTCGATAAGTTTCCGACGAAAACGCTTTTGGGCCTCGTAGGCTTCCGAGAGGGCTGAATCGACCGTTTTGGGCTTGATGCCCAGTGGTCTGCACAACTGCCGCATTATCCTGCCGACGGCCTTGGGCCCCTCCCTGAACCGCACGCAGGGCGTCAGAAACTTTTCGTAGTGTTTCTCGAAGGCCGGCGCTCGACGGATAACGAACGGAAGCGTCTGGCCCCAGGGGCAGACGTGCGACTCGGTCTGCATCCACTTCGTCTCGGTCGAAACGGTATTCGGTACGAAGATGTAATCGGTTCCGGTCTTGATCAGTTCGTCCACGTGCCCGTGGGCGACAATGACGGGGAAACACGGTTCGGCGACAACGTGGTCGCCTCCGGCGGCGGCGGACCGGCGATTTGTCGGCTCGGAGACGACCACCTCGAAACCGCAATGACGCCAGAATGTCCGCCAGAACGGAAGGAAATCCATCGCAAACATCGCACGCGGTATGCCCACCTTCGGCGCACCGGTCGGAACGGCCGGAAGGCCGACTTCATCATCAAACAGCCGCTCGCGCAAAGCGAACAGGTCGTCGATTACCGGTTGCGTCGTGCTCTTGCTGCGTTTGCGGTAGCGGTCGGAACACTTATCGCCCCAGTAGGTCTTTTCGCCCTCGACGTCAAACTCCTGGATGATGCATTGATTGGAGCAACTTTTACAGGTGAACTCCCGCAGACTGTAATCAACTTTTGACATATCGTATCCGCGGAACCGGCTGGCGGTGGCATGGCCGTCTCGGCCATGGTTCTTCACGGGCGAGACGCCCGTGCCACTAACAGGCACATACTGTCCGGTCAGTGCCGAAGCGTCCCCGCCAGCGGGCATATCAGATCCTGTGGAGAGCATCTTATCACGCGCCAACAGTGCAGCCCCGATAGCGCCTATCACGCCGTTATACGGCGGGACGATAATCTCCTTGTCCAGTACCGCCGACATCGCCGCAGCCACTGCGTCGTTGTATGCAGTCCCGCCCTGGAAGAAGATGCACTCGCCGATATGCCGGCCCCGCACGACGCGGTTGATGTAGTTATACACCACCGAGTAGGCCAGACCGGCCACAAGGTCTGCCTTGCAGGCGCCTCGCTGCACGTAGTCGGCGACGTCCCGCTCCATGAAGACCGTGCATCGCTCGCCCAGGCGGATCGGCGCGCTGCTGGAAAGGGCCAGTTCGGCGAATTCGCCGATGATGGATATATCCAGTTCCTCTGCCCGCTCTTCCAGGAACGAACCGGTCCCGGCAGCACACGCGTCGTTCATGGTGAAATCAACCACCACGCCGTCCTGAAGGCTTATGAACTTGGCGTCCTGCCCGCCGATCTCGAAGATGGTGTCCGGCACGCGCCCGTTGAGCATTGTCTGACCGATGAAGGTCGCGCCGGTCTTGTGTGCGGTGATTTCGTCATTAATCGTGTCTGCGCCGACGAGTTGACCTATCAGTTCCCGCCCGCTACCGGTGGTTCCGACCCCGCGAATGACCACGCGACCGCCGATTTGGTCGGCAATCTCGGTCAGCCCTGCCGAAACAACCTCTATGGGGCGTCCCTTCGTGCGCGTATATATCTCCTTGATGACGCCGCCGGATGAATCAATTACAACGAGGTTGGTGGAGACCGACCCGATATCGATACCGAGCCACGCGTCCGGCTTCTCGCCGCCGTAGGGTAGTTCGACCAGTTCGACATGGTCTCGCAACAGCAGGAGACGATGTGTACTTAGCGGTTCGGCGGTCGGGAAACTCCCCCTGGCGGCATCGGAGGCGGAGCGAATCCGTTCCATATGAGATGCGAGGTTCCAGTCTGTCCGAGGCCCCTGCTGCCGACATACCGCCGCAGCGCCGACGGCGGGGATATGGGCATACGCGGTCGGGACGAAAAAATCGCCTGCTAAAACCAGTTCAAAGACATCCCGCATGGCGTGTACGACGGCGGCGTTCGCCGCCAGTCCGCCGATAAACGCAACGGGACGCTCAACCGGGTGCGACCGGACGACCGCCATTCGAAAATTCCTCGCCACTGCTCGGCACAGACCGGCCAGAACCTCGCCCGGCGTGTAACCCTTCTGCTGGGCGTGGATCATGTCGCTCTTGGCGAAGACGCTGCACCGACCGGCAATCTGGGCGGTCCGCTCGGATTCCAGGGCGATCCGCCCAACGTCCTCAACGGCGAAACGAAGCCTGCCCGCCTGTTGGTCTATGAAAGCGCCTGTCCCTGCGGCACAATCGCCGTTCGTGGCGTAGTCAGTGATGGAATAAGGTGGCGCAGATTTGCAATCTGTTCCTTGCGCAGGCTGAAAGCCTGTGCCACCACCGTCCAGCAGGAGGTATTTGCTGGTTTGTCCACCCATCTCGAAGACGGTGCGGGCCTGAACGCCCATCGTCGATAAGCCAATAGCAATGGCCTTGAATTCGTTAACGGTCTCGGCGGCAAGTTTTTCGGCCACCAGCTTAGCGGCTGAACCGGTAAGACACAAACCGGCAACGGCGCCAGACCCGACGACGGCGATAATCTGCTCCAGAATCTCCGTGGCTGCCTCGATAGGCCTGCCACGCGTCCGGCAATACTCGCTGAGCCACAGGCCGACGCCGCTACTGTTTTCGACAGAGGCGAACCGCCCGTCGGGCAAAACCAGACCATCGGCGTCATCGGCCATTACAGCCGCTGTGATACTGATCGCACCGATGTCTATTCCTATGTAGCACTTCATACCGCTGTAATCCTGCATATAGCCCCTATGGGCGCCGTCGTCGCAACGGCAGCACCGCAGTATTATGATACCTCCGGTGGGGTAATTTCAAGGATTCCTCCGATCTTGATAGCCTGTCTGCCTGTAGGCAAGTCGGCAGGCAGGCACTACTTTCGGGCTTCTCTGCCTTTTTCGTACTCGATTATCTGCCGAATTGTTTCATCAAGTGAGTATTGGGGTTCGTATCCTATAAGCCGCTTGATCCTGCCAAGGTCAGGCTTGCGGGTAAGCATATCGTCGAAGGGTCTGCCGTAGGCCTGCTCGTAGGTCAGAAAGTGGATTTCGCTGGTTGAACCTGTCATTGCGATGATTTTTTCGGCCAGGGCGGTGATGGTAATCAACTCGCTCGAACCGATGTTGACGACCCGCCCGACGGCTTCGGGGCAGTCCATCAGTTTTATCATCGCCCCTACGACATCGGCGACGTTTGTGAAGCATCGGCTCTGCTTTCCCGTACCGTACACCTCCAGCGGTTCGCCTCGCAGCGACGCCCGGACGAACCGCGGCACAACCATGCCGTATGCGCCCGTCTGGCGCAGGCCTATAGTGTTGAAAAGCCGCCCGATAACCGCCTCCAGGCCGTACTGGTCGTGATAGGCCAAAGCCAGGAACTCATCGACCATCTTGCTGCATGCGTAAGACCATCGCGTGAACCGCGTAGGCCCCAGTACCGATTCGTCGTCCTCGTTGAAGGGGACCTTTTCACTCTTTCCGTACACCTCGGAGGTGCTGGCGACGAAGATTTTCCGCCCGAACTTGTTGGCAAGGTTCAGCACCACCTCCGAACCGTGAATGTTCGTCTCGATGGTGTGAACGGGCCTATCGACGATAAGTTGTACGCCGACGGCGGCGGCAAGGTGAAATATCACGTCGCAGCGGTCGGTAAGCACCGCCATGATGTCGCTGTTGCGGACGGACTCGCGGACGAACTGGAAGCCTTTCCGTCCCACCAGTGCGCCGATATTCTCGAAAGAACCGGTGGACAGGTCGTCAACGACGGTAACACCGTTGCCGGCGCTCATCATCGCTTCTGCCAGGTGCGAACCGATAAAACCCGCCCCGCCTGTAATCAGTACGTTCATATGGAATAAAACCCCTTATCCTGGAAAACTCCAATATAACCTACGTCAAAACATACGCGCCGACGACGATAATGACAAGAGTCAAATTCGCCGCAGGCCGTCCTGCCGGTGAAAAACTTTCCGAACATAATCCGGCGGAAGAAATCCTTTACGCCCCCGATCAGATAAACTAGACTGCTCCGTTTCGGCAAGCGTCCGAGCCGGATAGTGCCATAAAAAGGGTAAGGCGATGAAAACAGTTGTGTGGCTTCTGATATCGCTGGCGATGCTGGGGATAGCGTACTCCTTCTCCACCTGCCGGGCAGAGCAGTCCGACGGACGGGTGGAGTTGACGCTGTTCGACGCAGCCTATACCAACTGGATCAAACTGGACCGCCAGCTGATAACCGTCTTCGAGCGCGAAAACCCCGGCATCAAAGTGCGGTTGGTTACCGGTGACTCGGACAATTACCTGACCAAATACCTGACGATGGTTACCGGCGGCGTGGCGCCTGATGTATCCTTCGCCGGCTACGGAGCCATCCCCTACTATGCCAAGCGTGAAGCCATATTGGCACTGGATGAATTCATCGCCGACGACAAGGAATTCAGTCTCGATGATTATTTCTCCTGTGCGGTGGAAAGCGTACGGTATCGGGACAGGATTTACGCCCTGCCTGCCAACGGCTCACCCGTAGTGGTGTTCTACAACAAGGATTTGTTCGACAGATATAACCGCGAACATCCCGATCAGCATCTGGACTATCCCAGCGATAAATGGACGTGGAAAGAATTCCGCCACGCCGCCAAGGCCCTTACACAAGACCGCGACGGCGACGGTCGGACGGACGTGTACGGAATGCTTCTATCGTTCCACCTAAACCGCTGGCCAATTCCTGTCTGGCAGAATGGCGGGGCAGTTGTTAGCGCAGACAAGAAACAATGCATGATGGATTCTCCCGAGGCGATTGCGGGGATTCGCTGGCTGTACGAGATGATGTGGGTTGACCACAGTGCCCCGACGGCTTATACGCAAATCGAAGGCGTCAGCCAACAATTGGACGTGGATTATTTCAGACAACAGCGTATAGCGATGTTACTTACCACGCGATACTTCCACAATCAGTTTCTGGAAGAGATGGATTTCGAATGGGACATTGCCCCAATACCCAGAGGTCCGGTCAACGGGGCAAGCCTCTACATCGGCGGCGTGTGGATGCTCTCCTCGCAGACGCATTATCCTCAACAGGCCTGGAAACTGGCCAAGTTCCTCGTCGGAGACAAATCCAGCGAGATGGCTATGCAAGCCGGGCGAGCCATTACGGCCAATCGGGCCGTGGCCGAGCGGATGCTTCATCATCCCGGCACCCCGCCGGCCCATGATTACATGTGGATCGACATCATGAACGCGAGCCGTCCAAAGGATTTTGAATTCGGTGAAATGGGACGCTACTTTACCAAGGCGATGGATGAAATGAATTATATCCCCCAGGGTCGGCGTACGCCCGAAGAAGCCTGCCGGAACTTCACACGCATATTCCAAAAGGGGTTGGACATCCTCTGGGAAGAGGAAGGCGGACCGTGAAAAAAACCAAAACTCCTACTGTCTGGCGGCGACGCGCCGCACTGGCAGGATACCTGTTTATACTGCCGAACGTCCTGGGCTTTCTGGTCTTCACTTCCCTGCCCGTCCTGGCGTCGCTTCTGCTGAGCCTGTGCAAATGGGACCTGCTGACGCCGCCGAAGTGGGTGGGCCTGAAAAACTTCCAGAACCTGATGATCGACGCGGACTTCTGGAAAAATCCCTTCTTTTCGATTCCCTGGATAAGCGACTGTCCGCTTGGGCACGGCTTCATGTTCAACACAGTGTTCCTGATGCTGGCGATCCCAGCCGGCATCCTTTTGTCGCTGTCCCTGGCGGTCATACTGAATCAGAAGTTGCGGGGAATGGTGCTGTTCCGCACGCTGCTTTTTATCCCTTCAATCACCGGTGGGATAGGGTCAATGCTGCTGTGGATGTGGTTGTTGAACCCGGAATTCGGCGCCATCAACCTTGCTTTGGGACACGTCTATGAAGCCCTGGCGTGGACGGCGTCCCTGGTGGGGTGGACATGGTCGTCGTGGGCGCAGGTCCGGCCGCCTTGGCTACAGGAGGCCGCCTGGGCCAAGCCTTCGCTGATCATGATGGGTCTGTGGTCGGGGATGGGCGGGATGAATATGATATTGTACCTGGCGGCGCTTCAGAACGTCCCGCCTGAGTTGTACGAGGCCGCCAAGATAGACGGCGCCGGCATCTGGCAGCGGTTCTGGAAGATCACCTGGCCTATGGTCAGTCCGACAACGTTCTTCCTCTTCGTTATGGGCATCATCGGGGGGTTCCAGGGCGGGTTCATGACCGCCCACGTTATGACCGGAGGCGGACCGGAGGGGTCCACCACCATGATCGGGTTTTACCTTTATCAAAACGCGTACCAGTGGTTCAAAATGGGATATGCCGCCAGTATCGCGTGGCTCCTGTTCCTGATTGTCCTGGTCCTGACTCTGATTAACTGGCACGCCGGCAAGAGGCTCGTACACTATGGATGAAATAACCAAATTTTCCCGGCAGCGAGCCCCCATCAGGCTGACAACGGTCGTAACCTACGTGTTCCTGACGACCTTGGCCGTTGGCATGCTCTTCCCGTTCGCCTGGATGGTGCGGACAGCCTTCATAGACCCCAAGCTTGTCTTCACGTCCGCTAAGGACATCGGTTTCCTTCGGTGGTTGTTTCCCTGGCCGCCGCACCCGGAGAACTTCGCCGACGCCGTGAAGGCCGTCCCGTTCGGACGCGCCTACATCAACTCTATCGTCATTGCCGGTCTGGTTACGTTCGGGCAGGTCTTCACCTCTTCCCTGGCGGCGTTTGCCTTCGCGCGACTGAAATTCCCCGGACGCGACAAAATCTTCATGGCGTATCTGGCCACAATGATGATCCCCGGGTCGGTTACCATGATCCCGGTGTTCATCCTCACCAGCAAGATGCCCGTCATACTCGACGGCTTCATCGGCTGGCTGACAGGGTCGGAGTCGATGCTCTTTTCGTCGAGTTATTATATGTTCCATAACACCTATATGGGGCGTCCGGTGGGTCTGGACAGTTACTTTACGCTTATCGTCCCAAGCATGTTCACCGTCTACGGCACGTTCCTGCTTCGTCAGTTCTTTATGTCGATCGAGAAAGACTACGAGGAGGCCGCTCGTATCGACGGATGCGGAACGTGGGCTATTTACTGGCGCATTATGTTGCCCCTCAGCAGGCCGGCGCTGGCGACACTGGCAATCCTTACCTTCATGGGATCATGGGGGGCCTATATGTGGCCTCTGATCGTTACATACCACAAGGACCTCATGACGCTTCCCATCCTGATACGATCCTTCCAGGGAGAGTACAGCACCGAGTGGACGCTGCTGATGGCCGCCTCTATCATGCACATAATCCCCGTCCTGATCGCCTTCATCATAGGCCAAAAATACTTCATCCGAGGCGTCAGAATCGGCGGAATAAAAGGGTAGGGAATAACGAAATGACCAATGCAGCGTTCAGCATTCAGCGTTTGCTGTTTTATGTTCGCTGATTGCTGACCGCTGATTGCTTCTTTTGCTCATCCATCTTCCCAGCCATAGCAGCGCCCATAAGCGACAAGCCCCTTTGGCCGGCGGTCGGGAAGGAGAGAAAAACCGGCCGCCGCGCCAAAAGAGCCTCACTGGGAGGGATTGCAGAAAGAAATTACTTCCGACGCCGCTTCAACATCACGCCAGTTTCCGCCTGCGGATGTATCCGCCCAGGCCGGCGATTCCCGTGAACACACCCAGCATTGTCAACGGCTCGGGAACGACAATGTAGCCCTCATCCGGAACACGGTCATCCGGTTGGCCCTGCCCGTTGTCCACACCACCCCAAAACGATATGCCTGGTGGATATATGGTTAAAGCGGGGAAGGCTAAGGTTCCAGTGCCTGCCTGTTTAAATTCAGTCCACGGAACCAGGAGCGTCAGCGTATCTCCAATCGGTGGCGTGGAACCACTGGTCCACATTACGCCGTAGTCCTGACCATAGAGGAAAATCTGGTTGTCGTAAGTAGATCCTCCTGCCGGATCCCCGAACCAGTAGATCCTAAAGTCCCATGCAAGAGTTTCAGCCACCGGATCAGTTACCCCCGTGTTCTGATCGAAGCCGTGGACATCGAGGAAAAACTGATAGCGTAGCTGGTTCGCACTGTCATGGGGTATTAGGGTATCATACGTCTGAAACTCGATACTCAGATACGTGCTGCTCGAATCATCAATTTCGAGTTTCTTGATATCGTACCCTTGTATGGTAATCCCACTCTCGTCAGGGTCGGTCACCGTAACGGTCAGACCGAACGCCGGCGAACCGACCATCAGTACGCCGAATAGCACCGCCAGACAGGCTGCCCATTTCGGCGGTGATTTGTCAAGTACTCTCATAGTGTTGCTCCTTGTTGATTCCTCGGTTTTCAATAAACGCCACGTTCACGCCAGTTTCCGCCTGCGGATGTATCCCGCCAGGCCGGCGATTCCCGTGAACAACCCCAGCATCGTCAACGGCTCGGGAACGATCTGGACTTCCAACACTTGCTCATCGAAGTCGGTTTGACTCTCGAAGGTCGTTCGATCCATGTGGATGCGATACCCGATGACTTCGCTCGGAACGATTCCGTCGAATACTTCGACGTCGTTCACCATGAGGTCCCCCGGGAAGGCCCGATAGCCCTGCGCAGGATCGACGAGAAGGAACTGACTCGCCCCTTCGTCGATGATGCTGCCGGCGAAAACCGTCTGGTTCCACCCGGTAAGCGTCCATTGGAATCCCGTGGCGGTTACCTCTCCGCCAACGGTGACGCCAGCATCGTACTCGGTGGCGTCAAGCCCCCCTGACAAGTCAATCTGCAGGAAGTACCATTCCTCGTCGTCGAAGTTCAGAGCCGGCATATTAAGATCGTTGAACGCATCGACAGCAGCCATCTCGGCGGATGTCATCCCTGCCTCGTACAACAGGTTGATCTGGAACGCATCGGTGATGCTGTACCCCGAGTCGCCATTGTAGCCCGCGCCCGTCGCTCCGAGTAGAAGGTCCGAGGATGGTCGGTACTCGGCCCGATCCCAAATGCTTGTCGCCCCGGCCGTCGCGGTGACGGTCAGTATCAGGCCTGCTGCCAAACAAATTGTTAAGTATCTCATCACAGTACTCCTTGTCTTTCTGCCCCGTTTGGGGCAATTCTTCGCTGCCGGATAAGTTCACCATTGCGCACGGGCTACAAGCCCGTGCACATACATTTCCGCACACCACGGCCAAACATCCCCTTGCAGTGCAAGGGGCTTCAAGATTGACCGTGCCACCTGCGGCGACGCCGGCCGGCAGCGGCCCGCCATCGACGCAAGTCCTCACATCGTTCTCTCTTTCTTTTCCGTTACATCCGTCTGTTACCACACCTCCTTTCCCGGTACTGCAACCGTCTCGCTCGCAGGCACGGGCGAGACGCCCGTGCTACCTCCGCCTCCCTGCGTCCTCGATTCGTCCGTAACCGCTCGTTCCCACTCGCGGCTAGCCGCGACCGGAAGGGAGCGGGACGCCCGCGCTACATTGCGCCGATAGGCGGGCTGTAACCTCCGCCTTCGGCGTCCGCCGCCCGCGTCTTTCCGACTGTACCCATCAGCCGCGAGGATGAATCCACCTTCGGCGGACCGGCAGGCCCTTATCTCTGCCGTGGCGTCTGACATTCACAGCCACCGGCGCGACCGGCTGCCTCGTGCCCGGCTGCATACTTACCGGGCCGAGGACTTTACTATGTCAGATACATTTCATCTTTCATCACCTCCGCTCTCTTTCTGCTCGCGGATTCCCCGCATCGACCGACGAGGTCGTTTCAGCAGGAATCCTCGCGTTCCTCTCACCCGCTGCGGCCCGCTCAACTTCGAAGCCGGCTCCCTTCGACCCGGCTCAGGGTCGGAGAGGAGGCTTCACGAGGCCGCGGCAACCTTTTAACAAATCAAAATACCTTTCTCACGCTCAACCCCCGGCCAGGCGGCGCGACCCTGGAAGCAGCACACCGCCCGACCGAGGAGAGAAAGAAAGGAGGTTCAATTTACGCCCTGCGCCGCCTCAACAGCACAGCCACGCCGCCCAGCGCCAGCAGAGACATCGTCGCCGGCTCGGGCACAGGCCCCACCACCAGCCCGTCGGCGATAGTGCCGTCGATGATGTTGCCCATAATCGTGTCCGGCGGCAGCGTGCTCCTGACGTAGAGCACCTTGCCGTACTCGCCCACCTCAATCGAATTAATGTAGCCTGGGAAGACAAATGAGATTGTCGGCCCGGATGCCGTGTTGATCGACGCGCCGGATGGGATCACACTGCCGGCGACAAAGGCCGAAGGTTCGTTGACCGTCAGATACCCCACCATGGCGCTGCCGTCGGCGCCGGTAAAGGGCGTCAGGGTAAGCGCCTCGATAATGTGCCAACTGGATGACTCGCCGGCGTTGAAGACCTGATAGAAGTAATAATAGTCGGACGAACCGCTGTCCTTGAAAACCTGGTGAGTTACATCGCCCCTCATATTGGTGGCGGCCATGATGGTCGTGTCAGCCGGCCAGCCGGCAACCGCCTCCAGAGAACCGAGATCGTTGAAGTCTTTCGGCTGCAGTGTCAGAGGAACCACACTCGCCGGTAATGCCGAGACAACACCCACCACAACCACCATAACTGCAAATCTCATCATGCTATGCCTCATTGCTATGCACCTTCCTTTCTTTTCTTTTTTTGGCCGAATCCGGCCTTTCGCCACATTTTCTTGTCCGGGACATCTCCCGAACTCGCCATTCTCGCGGCTGACTGCCAGCCGCGACATACACACCCATGAGCGATAAACACCGCGACGTGCGGCGGAGCGGGGCCGATCATTACGGCCAGCATAGAGGTGGGCAACCTCACGATTCCTCCAGCGGCTTACCGGCTTATTAGTGTCCACTTGCCACTTCGAGATGGGATTATACCACGTTTCTGTGGTTTGTCAACAGAGATTTGCAAAAATTTGCAAATTTTTTTCTCTTTTGTGCCGTCGCTCACCCGTAGTGATTAGGATTGAATCGGAAACAAATGTGCTGCGTACTGTGTATCAATTAATGAAGGGAAAGAGGGGGGCAAAAGAAACGGCGAAACGAGGCATGTACTTAGTTTCGGCCCGCGATATTTGAAACGCTTTCAGTGTAAAAATATTTTTCGATTGCCGGGCAACTTCTAAAAATCAGGGACGTATAATTATATAGGAATAGTTATTATTATGAATAAGAAAAACGACAACAAGAACGAATTCCCGCTCCGCATGGCCCGCCGGCGACAGATGATCCCTGATGAATTCAGGAAAGTTGCCCCGTGTTCCGCTGCTGATAAGGTGCATCGAAACCCGGATATACTTGCCGAAAGCGGGATGATGCGGAAACCGGAACAGGGCGGACCTGCAATTAACGAGAGAGGACAGAAAGAGAGCAGGGGAGGCAGGAGAGCCAGCCGTGTCTTTTGGGGATAAAATCCGTCGCCTAAGGGGAAGCAGGTCTTATGCGAGCGTGGGGGCAGCGGCCGGATGCAGCGGAGAACACATCCGCAGGTTGGAGCATGACCAGTCCCGGCCTAACGTCTCGCTTGCCTTGAATTTGGCAAAAGCGTTTGACGTTTCGCTGGACTGGCTCGCCGACGATTCACAGGGTTGGCCGCCGCCCCAATCAGAGGCCCAGCGGACTTTCGACGTCGTCAAACAAGCCTTGACGATAGGCGGGCTGCTGGGGGAGGTGTCCGCCGACGAGCGCGAAATCCTGGCTGATTACCGGCGCCTCGACGACGAGGCCAAGGCCCGCGTGATGGGATTTATAACAGGTCTGGCCGCCGGCGGGGAAAAGTAATCCGCTGCCTTCGGCGAACCACACAATAAAATCACTTGTTCAGCCACCGTCCCAGACAGAGCAGCGCCCATAAGCGATGACGGTGGTCGGCCTGTCCTGTGAGGTGATCGTCAATCATCCGCTCAAGCGCCGGCCGCGCCATCCAGCCCAGAGCGACCAGCGGACCGTCAAGCAGCGTTTCGCGCAGCGTTTCCCGCAGTTCGTTCCGCAGCCAATCATGGATCGGCGCGCCGAAGCCCCTCTTTCGGCGGGTAAAAACCTCCCTCGGCAACAGGGCGCTGAAGGCGTCGTTGAGAATTGCCTTTCCCCGCCGGCCTCGAACCTTGCAATAGGCAGGCAGCGACAGGCCCAGCGAAACCACCTCGTGGTCAAGCATCGGCGACCGCAATTCCAGCGAATGTGCCATCGAGGCGATGTCGGACTTGACCAGCAGGTCGTCCGGAAGGTAGGTCAACAGGTCGTGCCGCTGGGCGTAGGCGATTTCATCGTCGAATTCGCCCTGTTCGTAGAGGTTGCAGAACCATTCCCGCGGTCGGTCTATTCCGGCTTCGGAGGCGAATTCGCGCTCCATAATGAATTGCAACTGCTCCGGCGAGAAAAGTCGGCGATAGGCGAAATACTGCATCGCCGGAGGCATATCCATGCCCTGTGCGAACCGGACCAGTCGGCGGAGGCGCGACCGCTCATCATGCGGCGCAATCAGTCGGGCCAGACCCGCTGCCGCCTTTGTCAGCAGCCAGGTTCCGGGCCTCATCGTTTCTGCCAGGCGCATCGCGCGGTAGCGGTCGTACCCGCCGAAGGCTTCATCCCCCCCGTCGCCGGTCAGCGCCACGGTTACGTGCTCGCGTGCTGCCCGGCAGATAAGGTACGCCGGCAGGGCGGACGAATCGGCAAACGGTTCGTCATATTGCGCCACCAGCGAATCAAGCAGCGCCGGCGAGTCGAAGTCCGACGGTGCTATCAGCAGTTCGCGGTGCTCCGTACCCAGATGCCTTGCGACCTCGGCGGCGAAGGGCCTCTCGTCGAATTCGCTCTGGGCGAATCCGGCGGTGAAGGTCTTGACGCCCCCCGCCGCACCGGCAGAGCGGCACATCAGTGCCGTTACGATAGACGAATCAATCCCGCCCGAAAGCAGCGATCCGATCGGAACGTCGGCGACCATCCGGCGCTCCACCGCCGTTGAAAGTGTTTCCCTTACGCGCTCGACAGCATCGTCAATGCTGATGGATAAAGGCTTCTCGGGCAGGCGCCAGTATCGCCGGGGTTTTGCGGGCGAGTCCCCAAGGGACGAGTCTGTTACCGTCATGCAATGGGCAGGGGGGAGTTTGGCGATCCCGCGCCAGATGCTCATCGGCGCAGGGATGTACCCCAGCGCCAGGTAAAACGCCACGGCTCCGACTTCCACCTCACAGCCCACGTGCGGATGGACCAACAGCGCCTTGGCCTCGGATGCAAAGATTATCCGGTCGGATAACTCCACGTACCACAGCGGTTTTTGTCCAAGCCTGTCCCGAACCAGAAACAATCTGCGCTCGCGGGCGTCATAGACGGCGAAGGCGAACATGCCTTCAATTTTTTCCGTCATCGCCTCGCCGTCCCGCCGCCACAGCGCAAGGAGTACCTCCGTGTCGCCACGGGTGGTGAAGTTGTAACCGTCGGCGCGCGAAAATTCCTCTCGCAGCGCGCGGAAATTGTATATCTCGCCGTTGAAGGCGACCACTGCCGAGCCATCCGGCGCAGCCATTGGCTGATGCGACAGAGGCGGGTCTATGACGGACAGACGCCGAAAACCGATGGCGCAGCGACCATCGTCGCTGCGATAACTTCCCTGCTCGTCAGGCCCACGGTGATCGAGACACCCGACCATCGTCTCGACCGTCGCGGGATCGGCCCGTCCGTTACCCGCAAAAACAAATTCACCCGCAAATCCGCACATTCAGCAGTATTGTATCCGCCCGGAGTATTCCTACAAACGGCGAATTTCGACCAGCCGACCGATCAGCACGGCGTCGTCCAGAATGGCCTCTGCGATAATCTCGTCAACCGGACGGACCTGCCCGTTGCTGTCAGGCCGGAGAACGTCCAGTTCGTTGTCGTCGGCCAGGGAATTGATGCTGTCAATCCAATATGCGGTAACTTGACATAACCGTTCCCCCGCAGCCGACGGGCCGGGGCGTCCTTCGGGCAGGTCCGGTGGAGTTCGCTCGGGAAAAACCGATTGTAATCTCGCACACTTCCGCCGGAGCGCCTCTTCCATCAGCGTTTGCACTCGCCTTCCGGGGCTGCCCGCCATATCGGCGAGCGCCTCGACAAGGCGCTCAAGCGCCCTTCCGGACAAATCGTCATACAACGCCAGTTTGCTTCTTCCATACGTGGTCGGGTACATCGTTGCTCCTTTCCTTGACGAAACATTCCTGTACAATCCTGCCGCGGAAGGTAACTCCGGGACTCTCCATAATGCCTGACTGGAATCAAACCCCTTGATGATGCAAATACCAGATTTTCAATCGTGAATCGACCGGCAAAAACCGGCGCAAACCCACGGCGATGCGCAGGGTGTGTAGAGCACTGGGGATACAACTCCAAAATTTTTTCCTCACGCGACGCCGGCCTCTTCGACTATCATGCAGCGAACGCATTGACTGACCACAACGGGAGGCAAAAAGATGACCGAACGGAAAATTTCGTCGCTGGAAGACATTTGGCCGCTACAGGCGGCTCTTAACGCACGGGCTGGTTTTGATACCCAAACGATGGGAAGCGCCCTCGCCGGGGACGAAAACAACGCCGAACTACGACTTGAAGTCGGAAAAGCCCTGAAAAATTACATCGACGCCCTGGCCGATGAGTGCCGCGAACTGCAACACTGCCTTGC
>CAYUYD010000024.1:0-16343 GCA_964449105.1 uncultured Planctomycetaceae bacterium
TTTCGATTTTTGATTTTCGATTGGGGCCTGCGCCTTCGCGATATTTTTTTCGTGAAATCCAAAATCGAAAATCGAAAATCGAAAATAAACTTGTCCTTTTATCAACAACCATGGCGGCAAGGATACACAGCAGGGGCACAAGCATATAGTGGTATTTCCCCTGGGACTCGAAGACCATGTGAACGGCGGTGAAATACATGCACATTATGGGGATAACCATCCACGCGCGGTTTTTTCGCAACTGTCGTCGCCGGCGCCACACGCCCAGAGCGCCGGTGAGTATGATAATCACGTAATATCCCGTCGAGCCGGCCTGGGCTTGCATCCGCCATTCCACCGGGACGCCCAATCTGGGATGCTTCTCGTGCGTTTGCTGAACGGCCCACCAGGCGATCTCCTTATCCGTATGCCAGAAGAGGACGAACTTCCGTAGTGCCAGTCGGGCAAATCGTCCCGGATTGGCCTTAATCCAGGAAAGGGCACGCTCCTTTCCGACCCGCATAAGGGTCAGGTCGTCCGGCGAGTTCTCGAAGACATATTTCCACGCTTCCGGCGTGTACGCGCCCTGTGCTTTGTCGTTATTGGCCGAGTACAGCACGCCTCCGGCATTTGAACTGACGAGGATGAACCCGCCGGTGGCGCGGTAATTTCGAAAAGTCCACGGCAGGACCACAGCGGCGAGTCCGGCGGACATGACGGCGGCAGAGAGAATCGCCCTCGCAGAGTCCTTCGGACTGCGCGCCCGCCCCCACGACAGCAGCATGTGCAGACCTATTGGAATGGGCAGCAGGAAATAGGTTGGCCGGATGAGCGATCCGATGCCCAGGCAAATTCCACACAGCAGCGCCGGGACCAGGCGATGCTCACGCTCTACCGCCGTTACATAAAAGCACATCGCCAGCACCAGCCAGAACGCCTCCGGAACCTCGGCCCCCAGCAGCATGCACCCGAAGACTGCCGAAGGAAGCAGCGCCACGAGCACGGCGGAAATTCGCCCGACCCGCTCGGAGAACATCTTCCGCCCGAGATACCATATCCCCACAACCGTCAGCGTACTGTAGATTACATTCAGAATCTGGGCGGCCAGGACGTGGGGGCCGAAAAGCCGATACATCACGCCCATGCTGAAGACCTGCCCGGGCGGGAAGAAGCATCGATAACTGCCGCTTTGCCCGGCGGCGGCCTGAACGCCCAGCGTCCACGTTTTGGCCATGGTTACGCCGGAATCGTGATAGACCTTGAAGTCCTCGCATGGTAGATACGGAACGAGCATTACACACGCCAGTCTCACCAGCAGCGCCAATGCGACAAGTCTGATTAGCCACGTTACCGTCGGCGGCCTCATAAGCCGGTCGCCGGATGCCGCCAACATCACAAAAACGCCCAACGCCGCTCCGACCAGGGCAAGCCGGCCATACATCAACCAGGCCGAAAGGAAACCCATGAAAAATATCAATCCAAGCGAGCATAGCGTTACCGCCCATATACTCCGACCATACCATTGCGGAGGCTCAAGGCCGATAACCAGCGAGGGTTCAATTTCCCCCGGCGACCTGTCGTCGTTACTAAACACGCGGCCATCGTATCCGTAGCCACGGCGGCTGGCAAATGTTCCGGTCGGAACGTAAGATGATGAGGATGAAGATAGGCATTGTTTCAGATTCGCACGGGAAAGTTGACGTGTTGAGGCGGGCGTTGTCGATGCTCGCCGAGCGCGGCGCCGAGGCAATCGTGCATTGCGGGGACATCGGAAGCGACGAATGTATAACCGCCCTGGGCGAGACCAACCTTCCGACCTACGCCGTCGCCGGAAACATGGACCGCCACACCCGCAGGCTGAAAAGCCAGGCCGACAGGGATAAAGTCCATTTCAGCCCGGATACCGTCCTCATGCCGCTGGGCGGCGATAAATACCTGGTCGCCACCCACGGGAACGACTTGCGCATAATGACCGAACTCCTGGCAGATGGGGGATTCCCCTATCTTTGCCACGGGCACACGCACCAGCCTAGAGACGAGAAAATCGGTCCGACGCGCGTGATTAATCCCGGCGCCCTTCGGCACGCTCATCCGCCCACAGCGGCAATCCTGGACACCGACGCCGATACCGTCGAACATTTTGCAGTGCGATGAAAAAACAAAAAAAACGAAACAAATTGGCTGTTTGCGCATCTAATACCGAGGGAGTACAATCTACTCCTGGTATAACCTTTAGGAAGGACAACAATGACAAGAAACGGCTTGTTGAGTTTATCGTTCGGATTTGTGGTTTGTTTGTTTCTGGCAACATCCGCCGACGGGCAGACCACGAAGATTCCCGACGGGCTTCACATACCCCAGGGCGGGCAGAACAATTTCAACATTGTCTTGAACGACGGGAGCGGTAAGCAATGGCAGTTCCAGCAGTACCTCAACGTTTATGGTGGAATAAACCAAGTCTATGGCGGCGGGCTTTATTGCCAGGTCAGCGGCGCGAACATTCAGAGCGGCAACACGGCATTGATGAGCGCCGACGGCGACGAGATAGAAATCGGCCCGTACTCCCGCAACAACTGTCAGATATATCGACGGGCCAAGGTTTATAAAAATCGCGGCCTGGCGCGCTGGCTGGATATATTCGTCAACACCACGCCCACCAAGCAGACCGTCCCCGTGCGCATCTTTACCCAGGTCAATCGCCCCATCTCGCGGACTATTACCTCATCAGGGGCAGACAGTTTCGGGAAAAAGGACTGGGCTTTCATCACGGAACATCAGGGGTCGCCGTCTCTGCTCCACATCGTCTGCGGAAACCGCAGCAAACTGCGTCCGACCGTCGCCGCCGGCGGCAACACCATAACCGTCGATTACTCAATTACAGTCCCGCCCGGGGGCGCAGCGGTGCTGTGCTACTTTGAAGCCCAGGGCGGCGACACAGCCGAAGTTCAAAAGACATTGTCGCAGTTCAACGCCGGCCAGTTACTGAATGACCTTCCCTCCGCCGTTCGCAGGCTCATCGTCAACTTCCGCAGCGAAGGCGGGATCGAGGACATCGCACTGGACCGCAGCGAGTCCGCCGACGTGGTAATCCTGAAAAACGACGACTCGATCTCCGGAAAAATCACCAATAAAGAATTTGTAATCAAACCGTTTTTCGGCGAACTGACCCTTCCGGCAGAGAAGGTCATCGGTTTGGCGACCGCTAAGGGGGACGAATCATCCGTTCACGCGGTACTCGCCGGCGGGCAGGTCGTTACCGGAAAACTCGAGGATGCCGTTATCAGACTGGATCTTCCGACCGGTGGGAACCTGGAGATTCCGCTGGCGCGGATAAAGCAGTGTTCCTACCGCATCAGCAAGGAAAAGCCCGACGAATATGCCTCCGGTCCGATGATCCTGCTGCGAACGGGCGACCGCCTGGCGTTCGACCCTGCCGATTTGAAATGCACGTTCCAGACCCGGAGTGGTTCAATCACACTGGCCGGTAAAGACCTTAGGGTAATTACACTGAACCACGAAGCCCACGGCGTCCACCGGGCTGAATTCACCAACGGTTCGATGCTGGCGGGGATACTCGGACCGGAAAAGATCGTCCTGCCTCTGAAACTGGGTCCGAAACTGGATGTCTCACGCGACATGGTCCTGGCGGTGTATTTCACCGAAGACGACGAGGCTGCGCCGACGTCAACCCACGTGATGCTCAATAACGAAGATGAACTTTTCGGGCGTCTTGTCGATGAGGCTTTGGAAGTAGTAACCGACTTCGGGACGATCAGCGTCAGGCCGGAAAACATCGTGGAAATTTCCTTCAGCGACAAAGACCCTGGCCAGGCCACCATGAAAATGTGGGACGGCTCCACGATTCGCGGTAAAATCCGCCAGGAGACTATTCGCTTCGCCGTTCAGCCCGGACCGGAGTTGAACCTGCACGCCGAGCACATTGTCGCCATCCAGCGAAATGACGCCCTTCCCCCGACTGCGACTGTCAAACTCGTCGAAAAATACGTCGCTATGCTTTCGGCTGCCAATTACAAGGACCGAGAGGAGTCGCAGGAGGCGCTGATCAGCATGGGTCCGACCATCGCACCGCTGCTGACCGGGCGCCTCAAAGACCCCGACCCGGAGGTCCGTCAGCGAATCCGCAACGTACTGGAGAAACTGGGAGTTCAGGCGCCTGAATAAAATGTCTAATGTCCAATGACCAATGTCTAATCAATGTCTAATGCCGAATGACCAATGACGAAAAGACAAGGCCGTTAGACATTAGACATTGGTCATTGAATGGTCATTGGTCATTAGGAATTAGTCATTATCACTAGCGGTTCACAAATAATGAAAGAGCGAGCAAATACGATGAGATATGTGATTCGTCCGAGCGTTGTGTTGTTCATAGTTGTCGTCGGTGCGGCGGTTTTATTTGCGGGGGGTCTGGACTTTCCGGCCCACCCTTTTCCGGTGCGAACCGGCCCGACCGTATCGGGCAACGAGGACATCCACGTTCCCGCCGGGCAGGCTGTGTCGTCGTTCCCGTGGACCACGACCGATTCACACGGCTATCAGTGGGACATCGTCAACAACGGAATGGTTAACGACGGCACCAACGACGCCTACGACGGCGGAATGCAGTTGTCGGTCGGCGGCACGGCTTTCCCTGCTCAGCCCACGGCAAGATTGAGCGCCGACGGCAAAGAGGCCGAAGTCGGCCCGTGGCTGCAGGGGAACCTCAACATCTCCCGCCGGATATTCGTCAACACCAGGTCCGGCTACTGCCGGTGGATTGACATCTTTGAAAACACAACCGGCGGCGAGATAACGGTTTCGCTGCGCTACTCTTCCAACATGGGAGACTCCATCGGCAAGACGCACACCACGTCCGGCGGCGCCGCTGTTACCCCGAAGGACTGGGGCATAGTAACGACTAAGTCTTCAGGCAAGAGCCGCCCGGCGGTCGTGCACGTCTTTGCCACGCCTGCCGCCAAATTCAAACCCTCTTTCTCGTTCACCCAAAACAACGACAACATATATTGCGATGCGTCAATCAAGGTTCCGCCCAACAAGGCCGTCGCGCTTTGCTTTTTCCAGGCCCAGCGCAAGTCGTTCGACGAGGGCGTCGGGTTCCTCAAACATTTCGACCCCGCCGAGGAAATGCTGCTCGTTCCGGCGCCGCTGCGGAAAATAGTGCTGAACATGACCGAAGCCGGTCTGACCGTAATCGGCGGAATCGAGTTGAAACGCGATAGAAAGAGCGACCTTATAGTCCTCATTAACGATAACGAAATCCGCGGCGAGATAATCAACAAGGAGTACGTGATTCGAGCGGATTTCGGGCAGGTGAAGATACCCGCCGATGCGGTTATCGGTCTGGCGGGGCAGTCGCGTGAGAATGACCGCGTGCTCCTGGTTACGACCGACGGGCAGATAATTGCCGGCGAACTGACCGGCGGGCCTGTCGCAATCAAACTTGCCGACGGAACCGAACTGAAAATCGCACCGAAAGAACTTCTCCAGGCGGCCTACCGCATATCGCCGGAAAAGCCCGAAAACATCGCACCTGTCGATTCGCTGGCGGTGTTTCGGTCGGGAGCAAGGCTGGCTTTCGACAGCGCCGGGGTCGATTTTACGTTCCAGACGCCTTACGGCGTGATCAAACCCTCGGTCGGCGATTTGCAGGCTATCGAGATGGACACACCCGACGGCGGACTGCACCAAATCGTCTTCCATAACGGCTCGACGCTGGCGGGGTTGATGACGGCTGAACGAATCCGCCTGAAACTTAAACTCGGTTCGGTCCCGATTATATCGGGACTCACCGAAGGGTACCCGACCTCAGAAGTCTCCTGCCGGCAACTCAAGCGGTTCGTTTTTCCTGCCCGTCCGGTCAAACCGATGAACCTGGTCGTGCTGACCTTCCGAAACGCGGATGAAATCTTCGGCCTGTTCACTGACGAAAAACTGACCGTTCACGGGAAGATCGGCCCGGTTACGGTCCTTTGCCGCGAGGTCGCCAAGGCAGAATTCGACGTCGCCGCTCCGGGGCAGGTCAAACTGACCATGCGGAACGGAACTGAACTTGCCGGAAAACTCGCAGACGACTACATCAAGTTTGAAATCGAACCAGGCCCCGAACTTAAAATTTTTGTCGGGCACATCGAATCGATTACCGGCGCAGCGGAAGCGGAGTCGCCCGCCGCGACCACCCAACCCGCTGCGCCGTCACCAACCACGCCCATCGTTACTCCAATTCCGAAATCAAACATTATGCATGATTGACATCTGCATCCCGCCGGGCGACCTTATCGGTCATGGGTTCATCCTCAACCAAGGCGATGGCAGTTGGAGTTGTCCGTCGGCTCCGTAAGGCGGGGCACGAGGCGCTGCTTGCCGGCGGGTGCGTGCGCGATATGCTGCTGGGGCATCGTCCAGCCGACTACGACGTCGCCACCAGCGCCACGCCGCGACAGGTCAAACGCATCTTCGGGCATGTGCTGATGGTCGGGGCGAAGTTCGGCGTGGCAATGGTAATCCTCGACCGTCGGACGGTGGAAGTAACGACCTTTCGCAGCGACCTTTCATATTCCGACGGCAGAAGGCCCGACGGCGTGAAATTCGTCTCCGCGCGCGAGGATGCACAGCGGCGGGACTTCACAATCAACGGCATGTTCTACGACCCGCTTTCCGACAAGGTGATTGATTACGTCGGGGGGCGGGCCGACCTGACCGGCGGCGTTATCCGCGCCATCGGCGATCCTAATCGTCGGTTCGCCGAAGATTACCTGCGCATGCTGCGGGCTGTGCGATTCTCGGGACGCTTCGGCTTCCAAATCGACCGGACCACCGCCGAGGCGATTAAACGCCGCGCCGGGCGAATTACGCAAATCAGCGGGGAGCGGATCCGCGAGGAACTTGAAAAGATGCTCGCCGATCCGTCGGCGGCGGCGACATTGAAGCGGCTTTACAAACTTGGTCTGGCCGAGGCGATCCTGCCGGAGATGTTCGAGAAGTCCGGAGTCTGGCCGGTCTCATTGAAGCGGGTCGAGTCGCTGGGGCGCAGGTGCGACGTGCTGCTGACGCTCGCGGCGATGCTGTGCGGCCTGGCGGCG
The DNA here is from genome assembly GCA_964449105.1 of uncultured Planctomycetaceae bacterium. GTDB lineage: Bacteria > Planctomycetota > Phycisphaerae > SM23-33 > SM23-33 > JAUWNJ01. Next base: position 7,080 of record CAYUYD010000024.1, read on the forward strand.
AAAGACATCCGAGGGATTGTCCGCCGATGGGGCGGCCCGAACGACATGCGTAATTCATTGGTCTGGATAAGTGAACATCTGCAAGACTGGCGAACAATCAATGATGCGTCCCTGGCCGAGTTTAAGCGATTGCTCGCACATTGGGATTTTCGACGCCTCGAAACGCTGTGGCGCGTTGAGGAACACGTCGCCACAGACAGCCGGAGTCGTTTTCGGGCAATTCGTCGAAGGATCAAACAAATCGACACGAAACAGATAGCCCCGCCACCGCTTATTACAGGCAAAGACCTTAAGCGGATGGGCGTTGTGGAAGGTCCAATGTTCGGGCGAATCCTGCGGGCGCTGTACGATGCGCAGTTGAACGAGCAGATTACCGACCGGCGGGAGGCGCTGCGGATGGCACGGACTCTAATTGCTGACCGCTGACCACTGACTGCTGAACGCCGAATGCTTTTTTACCCTTCGAATTTCCTGACGGCAAGGACGACGTTGTGTCCGCCGAATCCGAAGGAACTGGAAATCGCCGCGTTCACGTCTTTCCGGCGTTTTTCCAGCGGGCAGTAGTCCAGGTCGCATTCGTCGTCGGGGTTTTCGAGATTGAGCGTCGGGGCGATCCATCCTGTCTGTATAGTCTTGACCGTGGCGATCATCTCGACTCCGCCGCTCGCGCCCAGAAGGTGGCCTATGGCGCTCTTTGTGGACGATATAACCAACCCGTCGCGTGCGTGGTCGCCGAAGACATCCTTTATCGCGCGGGTCTCCATGATGTCGTTGAGCTGCGTACTCGTACCGTGGGCGTTGATGTAATCGATCTGCTCGGGCGCCAGTTCCGCGTCGGTCAGCGCTTCCCGCATTGCATCGGCGGCGCCTTTGCCGGTCGGGTCCGGCGCGGTGATGTGAGAGGCGTCGCAGGTGGCGCCGTAGCCGACGATCTCGGCGAGGATATCGGCCCGGCGATTGAGGGCGTGATTCAGTTCTTCCAGGACTATTACGCCGGCGCCCTCGGCCAGGACGAACCCGTCGCGGTCCCTGTCGAAAGGTCTGGAAGCGCACTGGGGGTCGTCATTTCGTGTGGAAAGCGCCTTCAGGGCGCAGAAACTCCCCAATCCGATCTCGATGAGGGCTGCTTCCGACCCGCCGGTTATCATCACGTCGGTCTGGTTTTGCTGGATGAGGCGCATCGCGTCGCCGATGGCGTTTCCTGCCGATGCGCAGGCTGTGGCGACGGCGCTGTTAGGTCCGCGCAGCCCCCAGAGGATGCCTACGTTCGCGCTGGCGGCGTTGACCATCAGTTTGGGAATGGTGAAAGGGCTTATGCGCCCGGGGCCACCGGCCATCAGCCTGCGGTGCTGGATTTGCAGCGTTTCCAGCCCGCCGATTCCGCTGCCTATAATCACGCCGCAGCGGTCCTTATCGGCAGCGTCGAAATCGATGCCGCTGTCGGTTACCGCCTCGATGGCTGCGCCGACGGCGAACTGGGCGAAGCGGTCCAGCCGCTTCAACTCGCGCTTGTCGATGTAGTCCGACGGGATGCCGTCCCAATCGACCACTTCGCCGCCTATGCGCGAGTCGTATCCTTCGGTATCGAACCGTTCAATGCGCCTGACGCCGCTGCGGCCTTCCAGCAGACCCGTCCAGAAATTCCCGACGTCATGGGCGAGCGGATTGACCGTGCCCAGACCGGTAATGACTACCCGGCGTTTCGTCATTGTGCATCGCCTTCCCGTGATCGTCTCCGACCGCCATAGAACGCCTGGGCGCTTTTGCGCGCGCTGCGAGGAACGCAGGATCGCCCAGGCGGGTCGGCGGCGTTATTCGGAAACCTTCTTACCGTGTTCCTTGATGTAATCAATGGCCTGGCCCACGGTTTGGATTTTTTCGGCCTCTTCGTCGGGGATGCTCATCTCGAACTCATCCTCGAACTCCATGACCAGTTCCACCGTGTCCAGCGAGTCGGCGTTCAGGTCGTTGACGAACGACGTTTCGCGGGTAATCTCACTTTTATCGACACCCATCTGTTCACTGACAATCTCTATGACCTTTTCTTCTATTTCATTGGCCACTATTTTCTCCTCAAAGCAAATTCGTAATTCCAGATTCCCGGCCTGCCTGTCGGTAGGCAGGTCCACCAGAACCGTCCCGTCCGGACCTTGGCAGTAAATGCCGCGATACTATAGCGGGCGGGGCGGTCGCTTGCAACATGCCGGATGCAAGAGTCTCCTGCAACAATTTTTTAAGCACCTAACAAAATATGCCACAGAGTCACAGAGAGCACAGAGGACTAATAGAATTAAAAAATTTCTGCCTTATTTTTCTCATCTCTGTGTCCTCTGTGCCTCTGTGGCAACTTTTATGTTCGGGGTTCTTACATATGCAGCCCGCCGTCCACACTGATTATCTGCCCGGTGATATAAGTCGCGTTGTCGGACGCCAGAAACGCCACTACTTTGGCTACGTCGGAAGGCTGACCCATCTTTTTCAATGGGATCAGTTCCAGGGCGATGTCCTTTGCCTGCTGCGGAAGGGCGTCGGTCATCTCCGTGGCGATGAAGCCCGGCGCGATGGCGTTGGCGCGAACGTTCTTACCGGCCAGTTCCTTGGCGGTGGTCTTTGTCAGCCCGATAAGACCGGCCTTGGACGACGAATAATTCGCCTGTCCGCGGTTGCCCTCGATACCGCTGAACGAGGCCATGTTGATTATCACGCCTTCCCGCCTGCGAACCATGTGTCTTGCGACGGAGCGGGTTCCGAAAAATGCGCTGGAGAGGTTGACTTTCAGAACCAGTTCCCAGTCCTGGTCGCTCATCCGCATCAACAGCCCGTCGCGCGTTATACCGGCGTTGTTGACCAGCACGTCGATCCGCCCGTATTTTTCGGCTACCGCGTCGATAACGGAGGCGAAGCCCTCGCTGTCGGTAACGTCCTGGGCGCGTGTGTCGAGTTTCTCATCCAGACCGGGCAGTTTGCCGGTCATTTCGCCGAGCAAATCCTCGCGGATATCGACCGCCACAACGGTCATACCCATCTCCAGCAGTTGTCGGGTGATTTCCAGTCCTATTCCCCGGCTGGCGCCCGTTACGATTGCGACTTTTTCGTTCTCGGCCATGATTTCGTTCCTGTTCTACTGCGCCAGTTCACCGGCGAGTTTCGCCAGGGCGTCGGCGGAGTTGATGCTTACAACCTTTACTCGACGGTCGATCCGCCTCATAAGTCCGGCCAGCACTTTCCCCGGACCGATCTCGTAAAACTGCTCGATCCCGTCATCCAGCATCCGGCGAACAGACTGTTCCCACCGAACCGGCGAAGTTACCTGCCGGATGAGTTTATCTTTTATCGATTCGGCAGTCCCGTGCGGTTCGGCGTCAACATTCGAAATTACCGGCACATCAGGGCGGCGTATTTCCACGTCGGCAATGGCGGCGGCTAGTTTTTCCGCCGCTGGAGCCATAAATTCGCTGTGAAAGGCCCCGGCGACCTTCAGGGGCACAGCCCCTGTTGCGCCGAATTCCTTCGCCAGTTCAGTCGCCCGTTTGCACGCTTCGATGTCGCCGGAGATTACGATCTGTCCGGGACAGTTAAAATTCGCCGGCGCAAGGACGGCGCCCTCGGCAGAAGCGGCGCAGAGTTCGACGACCTTCTGCTCGTCCAGCCCGATAATGCCGACCATTCCGGACGGACAGGCCTCGGCGGCAGCCTGCATGAACTGCCCGCGCTTGGATACCAGGTCCAGCGCCGATTCAAAGTCTAACGCCCCGGCTGCGTGCAGGGCAGTATATTCTCCCAGGCTTAATCCCGCAGTCATTGTCGCAACGGGTGCGTTGCCGCCCAGGGCTTCTTGCATCGCAGCGGCGGCGGCGACCGAACAGACGAACATCGCCGGCTGGGCGATGTTCGTGGCATCGAGGCGTTCGGCGGGGCCATGGAAGCATATCTCGCTAATCGCATAGCCCAACTGTTCATCGGCGTCGGTAAAGACGCCCCTTGCCGCCGATGACACTTCAGCAATGTCGGACATCATTCCGACCTGCTGAGCGCCCTGCCCCGGAAATATAAACGCTGTTTTCATTGTGATAGTAATTCGTAATTCGTAATTCGTAATTGGTAATCAGTTACAGTTTTACCACCGCACCGGCCCAGGTCAAACCGGCTCCGAAGGCGATTAGTATCACCGTCGAGCCGGGTCCGACACGACCGCTCCGCACCGCCTCATCCAGCGCGATGGGGATAGAAGCAGCCGAGGTGTTTCCGTACCTGTCTATGTTGACGTACACCTTATCCATCGGAAAGTTCAGTTTATCCGTAGCCGACTTGATTATCCGGATATTGACCTGGTGCGGAATGATAAGGTCCACGTCGTCGGGCGTAAGGTTGCAGGCCTTCATGCAGTCTTCCAGGAGCCACTGCATTTTTTCGATGGCGAACTTATAAACGTCCCTGCCTCGCATCTTCACGTAATGGAGGCGTTGTTCAACCGTCTGCTGCGATGCGGGCATTTTCGACCCGCCGGCGGGGATCCAGATGTAGTCCCACCCGTTACCGTCGGCGTGCAGGACGGTGTACCGGACGCCCTTTGCGTCCTGGTCGGTCGGTTTAAGCACGACCGCCCCTGCGCCGTCGCCGAAGAGGATGCAGCTGCCTCGGTCGGCGTAGTCGGTGAACCGGCTGAGGGCCTCCGCGCCGACGACGAGGCAGTTTTTGAACTGTCCCGCCTCGATGAATCGACTCGCCACGGCGAGTGAATAGACGAACCCGCTGCAAGCAGCCGACAGGTCGAACACAGCCGCTTTGGTCGCGCCCAGGTCGCGCTGGATGTAACAGGCGCTGGACGGGCAGAGCGTATCGGGGGTGATGGTCGCACAGACGATCATGTCCAGTTCGCTCGGTTCGATACCGGCGTTTTCGCAGGCCCGACGGGACGCTTCAACGGCCATGGATACGGTCGATTCGCCTTCGCCGGCGATGTGGCGCTCCTTGATGCCGGTGCGCTTGGTTATCCATTCATCGGACGTATCGATCATCCGCTCGAAATCTTCATTGGTAAGCACTTTGGCGGGAACGTACGCGCCGACGCCCGCAATTGCCGCTCGCAGCCTCTTATTCATGAATCTTCCCCGCCTTGTCCCCGTCGGCTCAGACATTCCGTGATGCGGTCGTTGATGTGCGTCTTGGCGAAATCCAGCGCCACTCTGATGGCGTTGGTGATACCCCTTGGCCGACTGGCGCCGTGGCAGATGATGCAGATGCCGTTGACGCCCAGAAGCGGCGCCCCGCCATACTCATTGAAATCATACTTCTCTTTAATCGTGGTAATGGCCTGTTCAAACTGGCCTGCAAGGTCGGGGCTTGAGCGGGTCAGTTCAAGGTATGTGGACTTGAACAATCCCTCGGCCAGACCTTCAATAAGTTTCAACGCAACGTTTCCGACGAAACCTTCGGTTACAACCACGTCGCAGGCGCCGTGGAACATATCCCTTCCCTCGACGTTACCGATGAATTTCACTTCCGGGTCGTTTTTGAACAGGTTCCGGGTTTCCTTTACGAGTTGGTTGCCTTTTGCGTCTTCGGCGCCGATGCTAAGCAGCGCCACGCGGGGTTCGTCGATACCGCAGATACATCGGGCGTATTCCGCCGACATCAGGCCATACTGGTAGAGATGCTGGGGTCGGCAGTTGACGTTGGCGCCGACGTCGCACATGACCACAGGTCCGGCGTAAGTCGGCGTTATTATGGCGATTCCAGGACGGGTTACGCCCCGAAGCCGACGCAGGCGCATTTGTGCCGCCGCCACGCACGCGCCGGTGTTGCCGGCCGATATTATCGCGTCCAACCGGTCAGACGCCGCCAGGGACGCCATTTTCGCAATCGAACTGTCGGGTTTCTGACGCAGCGCCTCGACGGGCGACTCGTCCATCCCGATAACCTGACCGGCGTGCTCGATTTGAATGAACCGCTCCCACCCGTCCGAGGCGGAAAGGTGCTCACGAATGGCAGATTCGTCGCCGAGCAGCACGATCCGGTCGTTGTCGCCCAGGAGTTTTTCAGCCTCCAGAGCGCCCTTGACGATCCCGGCGGGGGCAAAGTCCCCCCCCATGGCATCAACGCCGATCCGCATCGCTTCAGCCTTCCTTCTCGACCTTCAGGCTCAGACCGGCCCGAACGTAACCGCAGTTGGCGCACGCGGCATGGGGAAGTTTCGACGATTTGCAACGCGGACAATAGACGAGGTTCACACTACTTAAAGCGTGGTGCGAACGACGCGAACGGGTGCGCGATCGACTCAATTTCTGTGATGGCTGCATAAGTATCCTTCCACCTTCCACTGAAAAAAAACGCGGTAAAGGTCGCAGGAAACTAGCGACCAGCCATACGCTTGTCAACGAAAAACTGCGCGCCCGCACCGCAGGTGCGCCGGAAAACGCCGATTGTTACGGTCATCCCAGTTTTTCCCGAAGCCAATCCGCGCCGACCTTCAGCGCTTCGGGAAGTTTTTCGGCGTCTTTCCCACCGGCCTGCGCCATCGTCGCCTTTCCGCCGCCGGACCCGCCGACGACAGCAGCGACCGTTTTGACCCAATCGCCGGCCTTTATCGAGGCGGATTTCACCAGCGCTTCGCTGACCATCGCCACAAGCGTAACCCTTCCCTCATCAACGCCGCCGAGCAGGACCGCCGCTGCGCCCCTCTGTCGCTGCATATCACAAATTTTCCGCATTGCCGCCGGGTCGGCGAAGGAAACCGCGCCTATCATGGCGTCTCCCTCAGGCGTCGGAACCACGTAGTCGGGCCCGAAGTCCTCGCTACCGGCAAGCGTCGTCTGCTGCCTGCGAAGGTGCTTTATCTCCTTCTGCATCGCGGTAATCCGCTCGAAAATCTGCTCGATCGGTATGCGAAGTGCCGTTGAAACCGCCGAAACCGCCGTATCCAGCATCTGCACATGCCGGACGGCCTCGTGGCCGGTAACGGCTGTGATCCGACGGACGCCCTTGGCGACCGACTCTTCCGAGAGTATCTTGAAAAATCCCACCTGGCTTGTCCGCGTCAGGTGCGTCCCGCCGCAAAACTCGATCGCGCGGGCCTGCTTGGGGTGCTCGACCGGTTTGTCCGTACCTATTGCCACGATGCGGACCGGGTCGGGGTATTTCTCCCCAAACACCGCACGCACGCCGGGAATCTTCTCTGCCTGGGCCTTGGGAAGGACCTTTGCCGCCACCGGCTCATCCGCCAGGACGACTTCATTGACCAGCCGCTCGACCTCGGTCAGTTGCTCCGCCGTCAATGCCTTGCCGCAGGTAAAGTCGAATCGCAGGCGGTCCGGCGCTACCACGCTTCCGGCCTGGTCTATCTTCCCGCCCTTTTCGCTTAAAACCTTCCGCAACGCCCAGTTAAGCAGGTGAGTGGCTGTGTGATTGCGCTTCGTATCGGAACGGACGGCGGACACCTCGGCTGTAACGGTCTGCCCAACCGACAGGCTGCCCTTTTCCATCACTCCGATGTGCAGGACACAGTGTCCGGCGAGTTGCGTATCGCGGACGGCGAAGGTCCCTTCAGGAAAGGTCAAAACGCCGGAGTCCCCGACCTGCCCGCCGGATTCGCCATAAAAATTCGTCTTGTCCAGCACGACAGCGGTTTCTGCGCCTTCGGGCAAGACTCCTTCGGAGATAAAATCTTCTCCAACAACCCATCCAAGCACTTTCGCATCAACAGGCTGCATGTCATACTTGGCCGAGTCGTCCGTTTCCGGCAGACCTGTAATTGCAAGGGTCTGGAACGCACCGCCGCCGGCGGATGAAATCTCCCTGTGCCGGGCCATCTCCTCTTCGAATCCCGCGATATCAACGTCCATACCTTGCTCTCTGGCCATCAGGCACGTTAAGTCCATAGGGAAACCATGAGTTGCGTAAAGTTCGAATGCAGTTTGGCCGGAAATGCGGGGTCTCTGTTTTAATTTAAATTCATCGGATACAGGGGCCAATCTGTCATTTATTTCTATATGGAGGACTTGGCTCTCCTTCTTAAACAGTTCCAGGCCCCGGTCCAGTGTCTTGTTGAAGGCAACTTCTTCTTCGAGGATCGTTTCGGCGACCTGTTTGGCCCGCTGGGCGACTTCGGGGAAGAATCCTCCGACCTGTTCGGCGATGACCGCTACGAGCATATGGATGAACGGTTCGTGCTGGTCGAGTTTTCGCCCAAATCTCGCTGCCCGGCGGAGGATTCGCCGGATGACGTACCCCCTGCCCTCGTTGCTAGGCAGGATGCCGTCGGCGATGGCGAAGGTGCAGGCGCGGGCATGGTCGGCGATAACACGCAGGGCTACGTCCGTTTCGTCGCCCTGGCCGTAACGCACGCCGGTCGTACCGGCAAGGGAGTCCATCAGCGGGCTGAAGATGTCGGTGGCGTAGTTATCGGTAACGCCCTGGAGGACGGCGCAGATTCGCTCCAGCCCCATGCCTGTATCGACGTGCCTCGCCGGCAGCGGCTCGAGTCGGCCCGAGGCGTCGCGGTTGTACTGGATGAACACCAGGTTCCACAGTTCGATGAACCGCCGGCAGCCGTTCACGCTGACGCCGCAGGGCGCGCCCGGATGCGGTGAGCCGTCGCAGCAGCCCTTTCCCAGGTCGATGTGTATCTCCGTGCAGGGCCCGCACGGGCCTGTCTCGCCCATTTCCCAGAAGTTATCCTTCATCGAGCCGGGCAGGACTCGCTCTGCGGGGATACCGGCAACTTCAGGCCAGAGTCCGGTTGTCTCGTCGTCCGGACCGAAACCGGCCTGTTCGTCCCCGCCGAAGACCCCCACCCATAGTTTGTCCTTCGGCAGGGACCAGACGTCCGTAAGCAGTTCCCACGCCCACCGGATGGCATCGGCCTTGAAGTAGTCCCCGAACGACCAGTTTCCCAGCATCTCGAAGAAGGTGTGGTGGTAGGTGTCGTGCCCGACGTCTTCGAGGTCGTTGTGTTTTCCGCCGGCGCGGATGACCTTCTGGGAGTTGACAGCCCGCATGTAGGGCCGGCTGCCTGCGCCGAGAAAGACATCCTTGAACTGGTTCATGCCCGCGTTTGTGAACAGCAGCGTCGGGTCGTCTGCCGGCAGGAGCGAACTGGAAGGCGCGAACGTATGCCCGCGCTCCTCGAAGAACTGTATGAACTCACGACGGATTTGTTCGGAAGTCTTTCCCATATCGCCTCAATTCGCCGAATTACAGTTCCAGTGGAAGAAAAAGAAGAAAAAAAAGAAAGAGAGCGGGATTACGGGGATTTTGAGATTACAG
>CAYUYD010000025.1:0-15735 GCA_964449105.1 uncultured Planctomycetaceae bacterium
GGGCCTTGGGATCCGTGTCCGCTCCGGCCGCCAGCCGCACACCATCGGCGGGCTGTCATTGGACGGCAAGCGCCAGGGCTACGGCGTGCTGGTGTTCAATCACGTTGAACAGGCGGGCAGGCGGATTGACGAGGACACTGTGGCCGAGATTCACACCGCCCTTGGAAAGCGGATCGGACAAAAGTTTTTCATTATCGCCCCGCGCGGTGTGTTTGATTTTCAACAGGACTACATCGACCTGGATGGCGTGCGATACTACGCCCTGCGTATTCCCTACTCCATCATCAATGAACTACACCGGCGGGAGTTCAAAGCGCTCCAGCAGCCCAACGATGAAAACGCCGTCAACGACACCGTGGACGCCGTGGGTTTTGATTTCATACAGCCGCCCGAAGTTGACTTCTCCGTCAGCGCCAAAAAGGCCAAGGGCCAGTTGTTCAAGGATGCGTGCCTGAAGATTAAGAAGTTTAAGACGCGCGCCCGGCTGCGGGGCAAGGACACCCCCGGCGGTATGGAAGCCTTCTCCATGTTGATGCTGGACTTCGACTACAACGGCGACGTGTTCGACCTAGACGCCGTTTTCTACGCCAACCAGATGCAGGCAGAGGACTGGCAGGCCCGATTTTCAGTCGAGGGCCTGGGCGAGAAGGTCATGGCCGTGTTCATCGACATCTATGGCAACGAGTCGCAGGTAGTTATCCCCCACAAGGCATTCGGCATGGGGCGCGCCAAGCGCGGCGGCGGAAAGAAAAGGCGGGTGTAACCATGCCAGTCAACCCCGACCGCCAGCGATTCCGCAACGAAGACCTGTTGTTGAAGGTTAGCCAGGCCGTGGACAGGGCAAAGTGGGATGAGAGCCGTTACGAGGGCTTCATCGACGAACTGTGTGAAGACCGCGAATACCAAAAGGAATCGCTTCGCGTGGCGCTGCGCTACCTGCTGGGCGGGGAACACGCGAACCTACGGGCGCTGGCTAGGGCGAACTACGACGACAACCCCATGTTGGAGGCCCGCTACGGTTCGTGGGCGGGCATGGAAAGGCACCTGCAACTGCCCGACCAACTGGCCGCCTCTCTGGACTTGGCGACAGGAACGGGCAAGAGTTATGTCCTCTACGGCTTGGCGGCCATCCTGCTGGTGGAAGGTGCTGCCGACCGCGTACTCGTCCTGTGCCCGTCCACCACGATTGAGGCGGGGCTGTTGGAAAAATTCCGCGCCCTGGCGGGCAACGCGGACCTGCGGGCGCTGCTGCCCGAAGAGGCCAGGATTTCCACGCCGCACATCATCAACGCCAGCCAGAGCATTACCGAGGGCAGCGTTTGCGTGGAGAACTACCACGCCATCCTGGAGCGCGTCGGTTCGTCCATCCGCCAGAGCCTGGCGGGAAAGGGCGGCAGGACACTGGTACTCAATGACGAGGCCCACCACGTTGCCAACGAGTCCACCTCAAAGGTGAAGAAGTGGAAGGAATTCCTGGTCGATCCGGCCTATGGTTTCCGGTATGTCATCGGCGTGTCGGGAACGTGTTACGTTGGGGACGACTACTTCGCCGACGTGATCTACCGCTACTCGTTGAAACAGGCAATTGATCAGAAGTACGTCAAGAAGGTGGAGTACGTGGCGGAGATGCCCAAGACCGCCGACCCCGATGAGAAGTGGCAGTTGATCCGCAACCACCACGAGGATGCCCGGCAGAAGATAAAGAAGCGACACCTACGGCCCCTGACGATTATCGTTACACCAACCATTAGGCGGTGCAAGGACGTGGCCGAGGAATTGAAGGGCTTCCTGACGGATAACGCCGACTTGACGCCGGAACAGGCCGATGAGCAGGTGCTGGTGGTCCACAACGGCGCGCCCGACGTGGTGAAACTGCCCCTGGTGGACAAGGCCGTCAGCAAGGTCGAGTGGATCGTGTCCGTGTCCATGCTGAACGAGGGCTGGGACGTGAAACGGGTCTTTCAGATCGTGCCCCACGAGGAGCGGGCGTTCAACAGCAAGTTGCTGATCGCTCAAGTGCTGGGGCGCGGGCTGCGGATACCCCTGCGGTGGACGGGGGAACAGCCGTTGGTAACGGTGTTCAACCATGACGCCTGGGCACCACGCATTCGTCACCTGGTCAACGAAATCCTGGAGATCGAGAAGCGGCTGACATCGCGCGTGGTGGAGCAGTCGCCCTTCCACTTTGACCTGCACAACATCGACTACACCCTCAAGCCCACATCCATTACCAAGCCCATGCAGGGCGAGTACGAACTTTTCGCCAAGGGTTACGTGGACATGGCCTCGGAATCGCCCAGCGAGGACGTGAGCATCAAGTTGGAAGAGGCCCTAACCGGCCAGCAGCACGATTATCAGACGAGAATTCTGCGCCAGACCTACACGCCGCATGAAGTGGCCGTGGAAATGTTCCGCCGCCTGGAGGAAGCCCAGGACCCCGACGACCCGGACCCCAGGATGCGGACGGTCTATACCGACAAGTTTCCCGTCGAGAGATTGGAGGGGATCGTCAAGGAATCGCTCAAGCGGCTCGAAGCGAAGAAGGCCACGGAGAGCATGAAGCAGAAGTTCCTGCAATCCCTGGGGACGCTGCGCCGCAAGGAATCGCAGAATGTACGGTATAGGTTCATTGTCGATGAGCACTTGGTAATTTCCACGAAGCAGCGGCCCGCAGACAGCGCCTCTGCGGCGGAACTGCGGAGCACCAAGACGTTCTTCTACACGGACCAGTCCCGCGCCAGCCTTGCCGACGAGCAGGTGGAGTTCTTCGACGAGGCGACGGAATCCGGCGGCGGGTTCAAGTCCATCCTGGTTCCCAACCGCCATGACTTCAAGACGCCGCTGAACGCGGTAATCGCCGACTCGGAAAACGAGCGGCGGTTCATCAACGGGCTGCTCCTGCCTGCCAACGTTGCCTGCTACGACGCTTGGATCAAATCGACGCCTGTTCGTTTCTACGCAATTGACTACGCCTGGAAGAAGGTCGAGCACCCCAAGCGAGGTAAGTTCAGCCCGGACTTCTTCATCAAGGTGGGCGACTTGGTCTGGGTAATTGAGATTAAGGGTGAGGAGGAACTAAAGGAACCGTCCGAAGAAAACCGCAAGAAGAACGAATACGCCTTGCTTCACTTTGACCGGGTCAACGCTTATCTGAAAAAGGCGGGCAGCCCGGTACGGTACAAGTTCAACTTCCTCACCGAGCGGAACTTCAGCACCTTCTTCCAGAGCCTGCGGGAAAGTCGGATTGCGACGTTCAGGTCAGACCTGGACGTTAGGCTGGCGGAGGGAACGTAGCCCTCGTTGCGGTAGCATTCTGTTGGCAGAACGGGGGCGGGAATGGACCGGCACACGCGCCGGAAAACGCCAGTAGCATCTTTCCCATTTTTAGACAAAAGGACACCCAGGCGCATGTTTAAATAACAGAAGAAAAACTGACACGGGCGAATTGCATAGTTGTTTAGGTATATCCGTACACGACCGACCGGCGGCAGGTATTTCCATTTGAGGCCGGTTGTAAAATAGAATAAAATACACTAAAAATATCCGAAGACGGGACGGCCCGCGACGGCAGGCCAAGCGGTCCCCGGCTGGGCGTGAGTTACTACCCTTTCACGCGCTCCGCCGGGGACCGGCCCGACCTTTTGAAAGGGTGAAGTAGTGGCAACAGAACAAACCAAAGAACAGCCAAGCACGGAAGAATGGCTGAAACGCCTTAACGAACTTGAAGACACCAAGAGGCTTAATAAAATACGCGGACATTTTCGGTTCTTGAATAATTATCTAAAAGGTTTGCAAAGTGAAGCCTTCGACTTGCGTTACGAGCCAGGTATTGAATTAGGGAGGCTCTACGGCAACAAAGAGTTTAGCGATAGCGAAGCACTGAAGTGGTGGGGCAAGAACAAGGACAATGTAAAAGGAAGGGGTTACGGGACGGCCTTTTATCCGACGAAGGCGGATGAATTGATGAGGCGATTTGGGGTAGGCTTTGGTATCCAAGTCCCTGAAAACGAGCCTGGCTTTTTCTTCTTGAAACCCCACAGGGGGAATAGAATTTATTTTATAGTACGGTGTCTAAAAAAGTGGACGTTCCGAACGGATTTCCCCTCTTCCCCGCTTGGTATGAATGTTAAGGATATGCGCGACATTTATGCCCAGAGTCTCGCTTTCATCTCTTTGCATTCCCTTGGCGACTGGCCTACGACAATTTTCTGGTCTGAAATCCTCCGCGTGCGCTGTTTGTTCAACATGGTTATCGAGCACCTTGATAGATGGATCGACTTTATCGACAAGGCCCCCGGCACAGAACGGGCGGGAACGAGCGCCGCCAGCGAAACCGAGCACGACCCCCAGGCCCAGGCCGAAGAAACGGCGGGGGCTGACGACGATTTTGAGTCCGTAACTTGGGAAGGCTTGAAGAAGCAAATCTTTAATGACGATGAACTGGACGCTGAAGATGGTGTTTTTCTTGGCCCGGTGATCCGGCAATCTGACGGGCATGAACTTGCATCGCAACTTGATTCATTAGTGTCGCACTTCCGCAAAGTCTGGGGGGCGTTTTCCGCGATAGCCCATAAGGACCGGGATTCGTCCGAGTTTTACAAATCCAATAAGCACATTGAGTGTCGTGAGCAGGTGGAGACGCTTTTTCGGTCTTGGTTTCGCGTCTTCGACTGTATGCGCGAAGCCGAATCATGGTTCTACAAGACGTTTGGCCCCGGCGCAGATAATGAAACTATGGATGCCATCGCGGAGCCGCTTGACTCGTTATACTATGGGATCGACGCCATGCGTTCCATCGAATGGGGATACTTGGACGATGAAGGCGGGGCCATACAAGAAGCACTCGAAGAACTTCATGGATTAGCCCGAAAAATCGAATCACAATCCTTGCCCGCCGACGTGGAAACCGGCCTGGAGGCCAACGCGCCGGGGCAGGCTCACACAGGCAGAACCGGCAGCGGCTCCAAACGCCGGGGCAAATGGCCGGTGGAACGAACACAGCCCGCTGTTGCCCAGTATTTGAGTGAGCGAGAAAAGAAACACAAAGAACTGGTGGCGGATTGTCTGGAAGGAAACGCCAAGGCGATAGCGGATTTCAAAAAGTTTTTCTGGCCATCGGTAATTGCGAAAGAGATAGGCGAAGGCTGCTACACACAGGCCGTTTGCCGAACCCAAACCTACATTGAGAAGATTCGGCCCGTCTTGAACAACAGACCGCCGAAGGGCTGGGAACCACCCCCTTGTGACGATTCAGAGTTTGGCGACGAGATGGATAACATGCGCAAGCAGGCCGGGGGGCAGGCGTGAAAGCCGAGGCGATAAATTTCTGGAAGGCAATGAGTCGCTGCGACGAACTTCGCGCAAAGGTTGTTTGCTCGGAATCGTGGATTGAGGCAATCATAATCAAGTCTGGTGATAACGGGCGGGATTTCCATTACCTGCCCGGCATTTACCCGCCAAGGGGCAGCAAAACGCCCATGCAAACATGCCCCGCATGTAAGCGGATATGCCCGCAAGCGGGACCAAAAGGCTCGCCCTGTTGTGATTGCCAGACAGAAAAAGAGGTAGAGGATTTCAAGAACTGGTCGGAACACCCCCAGCGCCGCGAATTATGGCCGGACTTGAAACGCCGCTGGTGGCGCAGTTTCCTGGGGTATGACCCCGTTAGGGGGTGGTGGTACACCACAAGCGCGTGTAACTACAAGGGCTTCATGGACAATCCGACGGTCGGATGGCTTGGTGGGATGGGATTGGGGCAATACGCCGAAGACTTGACCAAGGCGGAAGACGGTAGCGCTATCTACCAAGACGAAGACGGCGGGCCTGTTACAAGCGACGAACGCGGTCCGGGTGGTGGGATATTCGATCCGTTCGTTACCCGCGAAATCGCTCTGCGCCGCCTTGGGTGGAAGGCAAAAAAGGGCATTGGCCGGAGCGCTGGCTGCCGACTTCTACTGCTAACAGAAACTAAAACCTCCTTGAAAAAGGACGAACCCTCCTTACAGAAGGAAATCGACTACTTCCACGAGACAGGGCGAGTCATTCCAAGCGCGCGGCGGTACAGCAGGCACACCCCCTATCTGCCCTCACCTGAGGACTACGATTCACAAACCGCTTACGCCAAAGATGTCGATCGTGATTCTGATATTGATTACGAAGATGTATTAGGTTGGTAATTCACATCCCCCGAAAACAAACCCCGTAACCAAGTCATAACGTTACGGAAACACGCAAAAAGCCCAACAAAACAGCGTAAATAGCCATAACCGAGTTACCAGACCCCTAGTTATAGAGGGCCGCTTGTTTCTTGCCAACAAGCACCCACACCCATTTTTTATCTACTAGGCAATCAACCTTCACGCTTTAACAGCAAGGGAGTAAATCATGAGTTACATGGGAACCAAACAGGTCGCGCGGCTGCTCGGCGTCAAGCCGTCCGGCCTCTCAAGCGCTGTGTGGGCGGGGCGTGTGCATGAACCACAGCGCGGGCCGGGCGGCGCGTTCTTATGGACGCGGGCCGACGTAGAGCGGGCGGCGCATTCGTTACACGTCCCCGTACCCGATGTTTTCCGCGCCGATAAAGGGGCTGTCGATGGAAACTAACACTATTACCACTGCATCCCCGTTGCTGCTGAACCCCCGCGACGCCGCAAAGTCGCTTTCCATCAGTGAGCGGACTTTATGGGGCTTAACGGTTCCACGTGGGCCGATTCACGCCGTCCGCATTGGGCGCAGCGTCCGGTACGATACGCGCGACCTTATGGATTTTGTGGATAGCCGAAAGGCGGTGCAATGAGTCGGCACGCCAGGACACAAGAGATTATAGACGAAGCCCGCGCGGTTTTGACGGAATATCGCCCCATGACAGTGAGGCAGGTCTATTACCAACTCGTTTCGAGGCAAGTCATAGAAAACAACAGGAGCAATTATAACGGGGTCTGCAAAGCGCTTGTTGCAGCAAGGCAGGAAGGGGTAATTCCGTGGGCCTGGATAGAAGATCGCCTTCGACTTCCGCGACATGTGGGTATGTGGGACGACCTGGCGGACTTTTCTGAAACGGCGATGCAGGCTTACCGGCGCGATGTCTGGGCCGAGCAACCGGCCTTGATCGAATGTTGGCTGGAAAAGGATGCGTTATCCGGCGTGTTTGAGGAGGTTCTTCGGCCATACGGTGTAACTCTGAATGTGGGGCGCGGATATGACGGCTGGTCTTCTATCTGTAACGCCGCGAACAGGTGGAACGAATGGGATAATGTAACGGTTCTGTATTTCGGCGATTTTGATCCCAGCGGTGAAGATATGGCGCGAAGTCTTCGAGAACGGCTGGCGTTCTTTGGCTGTGAGCCGGAAATAGTCAAGTGTGCCCTGACGCGCGAGGATATTGAACGTTACAGCCTGCCGCCCGCCTTCACTAAAAAAACCGACACCCGACGCGCGGCGTTCGTCGCTCAACACGGCGATATTTCCGTGGAATTAGACGCCTTGCCGATTGATGTGTTGCAGGGCCGGATCATCGCCGAGATTGACGCCAGAATGGACTTGACTGCACTGGCCGGGACGCACAAGCAGGAGGCGGGCGAACGCGAAAGGCTTCGGTGCGTTTTGATGACGCTTGATGAGGAGGACGGGAAGTGAATCGCGTCAGCAAACGAAACCCATGTCCTATCTGTGGCCGCCCCGACTGGTGTTTGATTGCCGACGACGGCAGCGCGTGCATTTGCCAGCGCGTTTCAGAAGGTTCAGTCAAGCGGTGCGATGAGGCGGGTTTTCTTCACATCCTGCGGAATGATGACGACCGGCGGACGCGCCCACAAGTCCGCACAGTCCGGCTGGACTTATCCACCGAGTCAATGTTCAACATTGGTGGGTTGGCGGCTGAATGGGCGGCGGTGGTCAACATGACCGACCTTGAGGCGTTCGCCGACAGCCTGGGTGTCTCGGCGACAAGTCTGGTCCGGTTACGGATCGGTTGGGCGGAACCGCATCGGGCCTGGTGTTTCCCGATGCACAGCCCCGACGGGCGGCAGGTACTCGGTATCTGCCTGCGTTCGCCGACAGGCCGAAAGTGGAGCGTCAGGGGCGGCAAAGAAGGTTTATTCCTGCCGACCGGCATGGACTATTCCGGGCCTCTGCTTATCACCGAAGGCCCGACCGATACGGCAGCCGGACTTGATCTTGGCTTTGAGGTGGTGGGCCGACCTTCTTGCGCAGGCGGTGCGCGGCTACTTGTCGAACTTGTTAAGATGCGCCGACCTGTGGCGGTCGTCGTTGTCTCTGATAATGACGATAACGGCGCAGGACAGCGCGGGGCGGAAAACCTGGCTTCGATCCTGTTGCCCTATGTCGTCTCTCTGAAAGATATTCGTCCGCCGGACGGGATAAAAGACCTTCGCGCGTGGAAACAGTCCGGCGCTACACATAGCGACATTCAGGCGGTAATCGACGCAGCCCCGGTGCGGTCGCTGCGGATAGATACGAGGTGCAACTAATGGACAGCAAAGACGCTTTGACATTCAACTATAACCTTGTCGGGAACAATGGCCGGATACGTCTGTCGGCCATATTGAACGACAAACTCCTTCACATGAGCGACCTGAATATCGCCTCTGTCCAGTCGCGGGATGCTTTCGCAAAGCGGCTTTGCAGGGGCAGAGACGGTATTGAGCGGATGAAGGTGGACGAGGAACTGCTGAATATCGCCCAGGACGTGCAGGCTGCAAAGGACAGGAAACCGGACGCCCCACAAGCAGAACAGCCCGGTTCGGATGAACTGCTCAAAGAGATGCCCGAAGATGTCCGTCGAGATGCCGATGTAATGTTGACCGATCCGCTGTTATTGCGGCGGGTGATAGATGACATTGCCGCTTTAAGCGTGGCCGGTGAACGTGAATTGACAGCAGGCATCTATCTTATCGGTGTATCGCGCCTATTGGATCGGCCTCTGTCTGCGATAATTCAAGGCCCATCATCGTCGGGAAAATCTTACCTGGTCGATAAGACAACGGCCATGTTTCCACCTGAAGCGGTTATCCGCGCGACCCAGATGACACCGCAAGCATTGTATCACCTGCCGCCTGGCTCTCTGGTCCATAAGTTTGTCGTTGCGGGCGAGCGATCGCGCCTGGAAAACGACGACGGCGCCGAAGCGACCCGCGCACTGCGACAGATGATTTCCGAAGGGCGGCTGCACAAGTTGATGCCGATGAAGATCGAGGGCGGCAGAATTGAAACGGTGAAGATCGAACAGGATGGACCTATCTCTTACGTTGAAACAACAACGCTGACCAAGATTCTCGACGAAGACAGCAACAGGTCTCTTTTGCTTAATACGGACGAACGACCCAAACAGACGCGGCGGATAGTCGAGCGGCTGGCGTCCGACTATTGCAGCGCGGCGAGGCAGAACGATGCCGACCGAATTATCCAGCGGCACTACGCGATTCAGCGCATGTTAAAATCCCTGCCGGTCGTTATTCCATACGCAGCCCGGTTGGGCGAGTTGTTCAACAGCAACCGCGTCGAGATGCGGCGGGCGTTTCCACAAACAATGAGTCTTATTCAGGCATCGGCCCTGCTTCACCAACGACAGCGACAACTGGATTCCGATGGGTGTCTTTTGGCGTTGCCGGACGACTATCAGGTGGCCCGGCGGCTGTTGACGAAACCCCTGGCGAGATTGTTGGGCGGCGCACTTTCCGACGCGGCCCGGCGATTCTATGACCGCCTGGCGGCGTGGGCAACCGATGTTTTCACGGCAACCGATGTTTTCATGGCAACCGATGCGGCAGGGCATAAAGTCGAACACGGAAGCCGCAGAGCGATATATGGGTGGTTATCCGAACTTCAGGACGCCGGATTGGTCGAAGTGATCGAACCTGGGCGAGGGAATAAACCGGCAAAATGGCGATTGAGCGGAAAATTACCGGACGACATGGAACAGGAGCAGTCTGGGCTTCCTGCGGTAGAAAAAGTTTTCTCACGGGAGCCGTTGCACACATGCGCACAAGACGTAACCTCTTGTGTATAAAGGGTTTTTGTGTGCAGTTGAGTTTTTGCGTGCAAACTGCGCACAACGACCTGTCCCTTGTGCGCACCTTGCGTGCAAAAAGGCCGCTGCGCACAAAAGACTTGTTAGAATAAAGACTTACGCTTTGTGCGCATGTGCGCAGCGGGAAATAAGGAAAAGAAAAATGTTAGACCTGAAAGCCATCTTCGACGTTGACGACCCAATATCAACGTTCCAAGAACCGACTATCGGGCCAGACGATCTACCTGGCGACTGGCGGGTATGGTTCGAGGAACGGGCGGCGATCATGGAATACCACGGCGGCCTGCCGCGAGAGCACGCCGAGGCTGAGGCTCTGGCCGAGACTGTCCGACTGATGCAAGCGGAAAAGAAAAAATGAAAATAGCAGAGTTTTCACTTGACAACTATACTGACAGGTGCTAACATACGGACACGATGAGCAGAAAGACCGACATTGAGGAACAGTTGCGGCAGATAATACTGAAGGCGGAAATATCTTGCTATCGGCTGGCAGCGTTGTCGGGCGTTTCCAAAGGCGCAATCTCGCATTTTGTCAACCGCAACCGTTCAATCACGATGACGACCGCTGCGAAATTGGCGGCGGTGCTGGACTTGGAATTGTTATCTAGGAAACAAACAAAAGGCAGGTGAATCATGGCAAGCGTATCAACGAATAAAAAGACAGGGCGGCGGATGATTCAGTTTGTCGCCGCCGACGGGAAGCGGCAGTCGGTCCGGCTTGGCGGGATAAATAAGAGGCAGGCCGAATCCGCCAAACTGTTCATCGAAGATTTACTGGCTTGCAAGGTTGCCGGTACATCGCCGAAGGGTACAACGTCTGAATGGCTGGCTGACCTGCCCGATACGATCCGCAAGCGGCTTGAACGGGTCGGGCTGACAGGCCCGCGAAGCCGCCGGGAATGTCCCACGCTGGGCCAATGGCTGCAAACTTACGTGAATGGTCGGCAGGACGTGAAACAATCAACTGCAACCGTATATGGCCATACGAAACGGAATCTGCTGGCGTTCTTCGGCGAAACTAAACGGCTGGACGAAATAAGCCTCGGCGATGCGGACAACTACCGTATATGGCTGAAAACCGAAGAAAAACTGGCCGATAATACCGTCCGCCGTCGGATGGGAATCGCCAAGCAATTCTTCCATGCGGCGGTGCGAAAGAAACTCATTGAGAAAAACCCCTTCGATGGTCAGTCAACGGTTGTGCGGGAAAACCGTAAGCGGGACTATTTCGTCAGCCGAGAAGAAACCGAGGCGGTCCTGGACGCTTGCCCTGATGCGCGGTGGCGGCTGGTATTCGCCCTCTCCCGTTACGGCGGCTTGCGGTGTGCATCCGAAGTATCCCGCCTCAAGTGGGAGGACGTGAACTGGGAAAAGAATCGTTTCACGGTTCATGCCAGTAAGACCGAACACCACGCTGACGCCGGTATCCGGGCCGTTCCGATCTTCCCGGAGATTTATCCGCACTTACGGGACGCCTTTGAGCAGGCCGAGCCTGGGACAATATATTGCTGCCCGCAGTACCCGAACCCGAATCAGATGTACCGTAAGAACTTCGTGAACATCATCAAGCGGGCGGGGCTGACGCCCTGGCCGAAGTTATTTCATAATTGCCGGGCATCAAGGGAAACGGAATTGGCCGAACAATACCCAGTGCAAGTAATCTGTGCATGGATCGGCAACAGTCCCCAGGTAGCCGCCAAGCACTACCTTCAAGTTACCGAGGACCACTTCGACAGGGCTGTGCAAAAAGCGATGCAGAATCCGATGCAGTATCCCGCCGCAACGACTCGTACAGACCCGCAAGGTGAATCGACAGAGGAAGCAAACTCTGCGATTTACGGGGCTTTGCGAAACGATGCAACCCCTTGCGAAAGCAGGGACTTACATTTAGTGGGCGATACAGGACTTGAACCTGTGACCTCGCGGGTGTGATCCGCGCGCTCTACCAGCTGAGCTAATCGCCCGTCTTGCTGCGGCAGGAACGGACAAATCCCGCATTACGGGAGAAAATCTGCTCGCCAAAGCGAGCAGGCTGAAAGGTTACTGATTATTTCCGTTGTGTTGCTTCGGCTCTGAAACCGCATCCTTCGTTTCACCCGCCGTTTCTTCAAGATCGTCCTTGACGCCTCGCAGGCCTTTTTTGAACTCCACCAGCGTTCGTCCGAGGTTTCTTCCGACTTCCGGCAGCCTCCGGCCGAATAAAAGCACCGCCACCAAGCCGATCAGCAACCACTCAGTCCAGCCTATAAACGCCAATGTCGTCATGATTTTGCTCCATGCAGCCTTTACCTGCCGCTGTCATTATAAACCCTGCACGGAGGTGAGTCAAATAATGGATTCACCGCCCATCGCCCGCAGGGCAGAAAGGAAGTCTTCCGGCAGGGGCGCCTCGATTCGCAGCATCTTTAGCGTTCGCGGGTGCTGAAACTCTATTGCAGCGGCGTGCAGCGCCTGGCGATTGATAATCGGAACGCCGGCGGCGTCGGACTTTCCGTCCAGTTGGCTCTGATAAATAGGTCCGCCGCCGTAGGTCCTGTCCCCGACGATCGGATGTCCGATGTAACTCATGTGAACACGCAACTGATGTGTTCGTCCGGTTTTTGGGTACAACTCCAGATAAGTAAATCCACCGGCGATTGCGCCGGCGTCGGTGAGTCGCTGAAGGACGTGGTATCGCGTAACAGCCGACTTGGCGTTGGGCGGCGTTTCGGCGCCTGTTTGCCGGCAGACGGCATACCTCTCGCGGAGGTGATGGTGAACGCCGATTGGCGCGTCGATAACGTCTTCATCCAGTTCGACCTGTCCGTGGACAATGGCCCGATATGTCTTGTGGATTCTTCGCAGTTCGAACTGCCTGCCAAGCCGCCACAGCGCCAGTCTGGTCTTGGCCAGAAGGATCACGCCGGTCGTGTCGCGGTCGAGCCGGTGGACGATGCCGGGTCGGCATTGGTCGCCGTGGTCGGGCAGGTCGTCGAACCGGGTTGAGTTTGCGCCTTTTTGCTGGAAGTAGTAGGCCAGTGCGTTCAGCAGCGTTCCGGCGTGATTTCCCCTGGCAGGGTGAACGATAAGCCCGGGCTGTTTATTGACGGCGATTATGTCATCGTCTTCATAGACGACATCCAGCGGGATCGGCTCCGGTTCGATGATGAACTCTTCCGGTTCCGGCAGGAGCATCTCGATTACGTCGCCCGTCCGGATAGTGTATGAAGGTTTGACGATTTGCTGATTGACGGTAACGGCGCCTTCGCGGATGTACTGCTGCAGGGCGGTGCGGGACAGTTCGCCGAGCCTGCCCGCGAGGTATTTATCCAGGCGGCGGTCAGGCAATGCCCGGCGGATGTCGATTCTTAACCGGCGCAGACCGTCCTGATCCGATTCGTCCGGCGTCTCGACCACCTGCATTCCCACGCCGGGAGCATTCTTATGCACCTTATCAGGCATCGGTGGAACGCGAATTCGCGTAATTCGCGTCAAATAATCCTCGCTAATTCGCGCCGATCAGTTCCAGGACCTTATCGACGGCGCTGGCTGCATCGGGTGCGTATCCATCCGCCCCGATTTCGTCGGCGTAACTCTGGGTAACGGGCGCGCCGCCGACCATTGTTTTGACGGTCAGACCGGCCTTTTTGATCGCCTTTATTATTTCGGGCATTTGCGGCATCGTCGTGGTCAGAAGAGCGCTCATTGCGACGACAGTAGCGCCGCTTTCCCTGACGGCGGCGATGAATTTTTCCGGAGACACGTCGATTCCTGCATCGACGACTTTCAGCCCGCCGCCCTGGAGCATCATGCCCACAAGGTTCTTTCCAATGTCGTGGAGGTCGCCCTTGACCGTTCCCAGGACGACAATGGCGACGGGTTCGACTCCGCTTGCCTTAAGGTGCGGTTCGAGGACGCCCAGCCCGCCGTGCATCGCGCGGGCGGCGATGAGCACTTCCGGTACGTACACCTCGTTGTTCTTGAAGCGCCGGCCTATGATGTTCATACCGGCAATCAGACCCTGCTGGAGAATGTCGGCCGGTCCGACGCCGTCATCGATCGCCTTCTGCGTCAGTTCGACTACTGTGTTACGGTCGCCCTTGATCAGTGCATCTGCAATTGGCTGCAAATTTGACATCAGCATTATCTCCTTGCGATAAGTTTAAGGTTTCCAAAGAGCGGGTTCTAACGTGTCCCGTCCTAACTATTCAAGAGAAATTTTATCTATTTTCTGCGTCGGTCTCTGCCGGTTTCGATGCCGGTTCGGTCGTCGCCGGTTCAGTGGTCGGTGCGGTTGTGGCGAACCGGAAGGGTTTGGACCAGACATCCAGGGTATTCAATCGTCGCTGCGCCTCGGCCGATACCGGAAAAGTACCGTCGAGCAGTCGCTGCACCTGCTTGTACTCGGACTGTGCCGTTTCCCAGTCCGCGGCGCTTTCAGCCAGCATTCCCATCCCCAGATGCGCCCGGGCTACGAAGACCTTCCGGTCGGGATGCTTCTCAATGACCAGGCGGTAGTATTTTTCGGCCCTTGTTCGCTCCAGACCGGCCTGTTTGCCGTCGGAGTGTCGCAGGCTTGTAACATACTGCTCCGCGCAGAAGTCCGCTGTGAACATGGACGCCGATGCCGACAGGAGCGGGTCCCTGGCGGTTTCGGCAAGGTTAATCAACCCATCCAGCGCCGACGCCTGCTTGTCCGGGACACCGACTTCCCGCTTAAGCGTCTCGTACAGGGCTGACTGTTCAGCCAGTTCCGTGGCGCTTCGGTTTCGATAGTGCCAGACGACCAGGACCACAACCAGCGCAGCGACGAGAATACCTGTAATCCAGTTTCCGTAGCGGCTAAAAAAAGCCTTTATATTGCCCAGTTCGTGGGCAAGGACGTTTTCCTGTAATTCATGCCTTCGTTGAGTTTTCATTTTGTGGCTGATTTACCTCCGGTCCTTTTCCTGGGGCACAGCGATGCGCCCGGTGGTCCACGACTGCACCTTGATGTAAGTAGGATGAAACAAGCTGCCCTTTCCAATGATAATCTGGCAGCGTTCCGTTTGTCTTTCAAAATCCAGCCTGACGTCGCCTTGTGCGAAAATGTCCGTAACGAACGTCCATTGGTTGGTGGGCATCTGCCGTTTATAAAACCTGGCTACGACCCACTTGTCGGCGCTGCCTTTGTACAGGTGGTCAATGTAACGAGCGCCGGCTGCTGTGAAGTTCCGGCTTCGGTCTTCATCCAGTTTGAACCCGATCGGAACGGGTATATCGTGGATCGGAGGGCTTGCCCGGGCGATCAGTTCGATCGGGGAGGCGACCTCACGGTATCCGCCGGAGGTCGTTTCCAATTTTTCGGGGCTGGTGTTGCAGCCCGTCAGCGACAAAACCAACCCCGCCGCCAATGTCAATACTGTCAGTTTCAATGTGGTCATCATAATGGTCTCCTCTCAGCCAGTGGTCAGGATTGCCTATTTTTATGAGATTGTCAAGAAAATGCCGGCACTCTGTAACGGAGAGGGCGGGATTCGCTTCGCGGCGCCTTCGGCGTCGAACCCGCGTCGGCGTGGCCTTCGGCCACGCGCGTGTTCTCATCCCGCCCTGAAAACCCTGCTGCCGGATGAGCAAAAATCCACAAATCTCCGCCTGTCTGTCGATTGAGACGAACGGAGAGGGCGGGATTCGCTTCGCGGCGCCTTCGGCGTCGAACCCGCGTCGGC
>CAYUYD010000025.1:15835-16119 GCA_964449105.1 uncultured Planctomycetaceae bacterium
GCGTGTTCTCATCCCGCCCTGAAAACCCTGCTGCCGGATGAGCAAAAATCCACAATCTCCGCCTGTCTGTCGATTGAGACGAACGGAGAGGGCGGGATTCGAACCCGCGGTACCCGAAGGTACACGGCATTTCCAGTGCCGCCCGATCGACCACTCCGGCACCTCTCCATAAATCGACCGGCAGCGATTATACGACCCGATTCCATAAACGCAACGTTATGAAGATACGTGGTGGCGTAAAGTATTGTGTGTAAGTTCCTTAATACTACAGTGCGAAATAATAC
>CAYUYD010000026.1:0-15844 GCA_964449105.1 uncultured Planctomycetaceae bacterium
GATTCGGCGCTGAAGTACGATTCGAGCCGCACCCTTACGAGCATGCCGTTCATATCGTCGCAGAGCACATCCTTGACGATCAGGACGCCGTTTTGGAAATGGAACTGGGTGCCGATGACATCTGCGAGCCGTGCAAACATAATATCAAAGGCCTCTGCGACGATACGATCGACACGTCCTACCGCCCCGAAGCCCCGTCCTCCAAGAGGAAGTGGAACCTGTTGCTCGACCGGCGTTGGTGTGATCGATTGGAGATTCAGCAGGGCGACAGACTCACTGCACGTGCGTTGTGCGAGCGATTGCGTGATTTTTCCGGCGACATTACAGACATCTACCGTGAGACTCCCGCCGACCTGACGGCCAAAAGGGCCGGGAACCTGAAGGAAGGAATCAGCAGGTTCTTGCGGCAATAATGCCGCTGCGGCTAAATCGATTGGCGCTTGACAAACGTGCGGGGAAACAGTTGAATCAATATCGGTCCAACAGGAGAAATAAAAATGAAGACACTGGCATTGCTGCTGACGATGGTTGTGGCGATGGTATCGCTTCCTGCCCGAAGCGACGCCCGCGAGAACGCCGGAAACGACGAAACGGCGAAACCGAAGCAACGCGAGCAAGGGAAAGAGTCCGCCGCCGGTAAAAAAGTCCGGCTGTGGGGAATGCACGCCCAGATGGTGAAGGTCTGCAACCTCAACGAAGAACAGCAAAAGCAGATCGCGGAACTGAACGACCTGCGGCAAAAGGCGATGAAGGAGTTCGAGGCCGAAAATATCGAGAAACTCAAGACCCTCAAGGCCCAGAAAGTTGAAGCCAGGAAAAACAAAGACAAAAAAGCACTGGAGGAAGCCAGCGCCCAACTCAGCGACCTCCTTCTCAAGCGGAAGGAAATCGACTCACAGTGGCAGGCGAAGATAATGGGTGTCCTGACGGAGGAGCAGAAGGCGCAGTGGGATCGGTACCAGGCGAAATTGTTGATTAATAAGATGTTCAAAAACGCCAAACTTACCGACGAACAGGTTGAGCAGGTCGCGAACGCTCATGAGAAGTTTATGACGGATGTGGATTTGTCCGATAAGAAAGCCCGACACGAAGCATTGCAAAAACTGACCGATTATATAAGGGCGGAAATCCTCACCGACGCTCAGCGTGCAGCGACGACCAGGCCCGGCAAAAAGGCTGCAACTAGGCCCGGGGCTTCCGAAAAACCGGCGAAGGTCAAAGAAACCAAGGGCGAAAGCGAAGACCAGTGATGCCGGACGTGCTTATCCCGGCCCTTCTCACGGGGCGGGTTCGAACCCCTCCCGTGGGGCCGGTCTGGTCCGCGGTTGTAAAAAAACGTGATTGAAAACAAGTTGAATCCTCGTGAAAATGGTTAATCATCAGGCGGCGTAGCTCAGTTGGTTAGAGCGAGGGATTCATAAGCCCTAGGTCACTGGTTCGAGCCCAGTCGCCGCTAGATTCTGGAATCTGTGTTGCCTTATCGGGTTTTTTGCTTGACGGGCCTGTTGGGTTTGGGCTACAAGTCCGGCAGGTTCAAGTGGTTTCTGAAGCAAAGGAGCATGATAATGATTGATATGAACATGTTGGCGGCCGCTGGCGACTATTTCAACTGGAAGATACAGCTGCCACTGCTGCTGGTCCTGATCGCCATAATCGTCTTCTGGTTGTGGTATCGCAAACGTCAGATGTAATTTACGTGAAGTTCACAATCCCCGTCGCTGCCGTCAGAAGCGTCCGCGGACGCTTCTGATGGGCGCACGGGGTTTGCTTTGCGTCGCCACGATGCGCCCTGATGGGGCGCCGTCGCGGCTTTGACCAATCGCAGCAGGAGGCTAGCATGCCGCAAGCCCCGGACAGGCCTGTGTATGTCCTGCACGGGCAGGACGTGTTTCTGCAGCAGCGGCAATGCGCCGAACTCGTCCGCCGACTGACCGAAGCCGATGAAGCAGGCCTCGCCACAGCGAAGTTCGATGCCTCTGCCGAACTGTCCGACGTCTTGGACGAGTTGAGGACTGCTCCGCTGCTCGCGCCCCGACGGATCGTAATCGTCCGCGACGCAGACGATTTTCTCCTTGAACACGCCGAGTCGCTGGGAAAATATCTCGCCTCGCCGGCCCGAACAGGCACGCTGATCCTCCTTGTCGAATCCTGGCCGCCGAAGATGCACAAACGCCAAACCGGCAAGGGCGTCCCCGACGCCGGAAAGGACGTCTCCGCCGCCGTCAATGCGCTGGCCCGAAGCGTTCGCCAGGCCGGTGAGTTGATAAATTGTTCTGCACCGTCGGCATCGGCCGTTCCGGGATGGATTTCCCAGACCGCCCAGGCGAGGGGAAAGCAGATGGCCCCACAGGCCGCCAGACTTCTGGCTGAATGGGCCGGGACGGATCTCGCCACGCTGGACGGGGAAATCGCCAAACTCGCCATCTACGTCGGCGACCGGAAGGAAATATCCGTCTCCGACGTCTCCGCCGTTGCCGTCGCCGCAGTGGGGGTCAAACCGTTCGCCCTGACGAACGCCATTGACCGGCGCAACACACGGGCCGCGATGACGGCGCTGTCGGCCATGATGACCCGCCGGGGCGAAGAGATTCGCACGCTCGGAATGCTCGCATGGGGTATCCGAAAGACGCTGTCGTCGGCGCCGCGAAAATCGCCCGCTGCCGACCATGCTGGACGGTCCACAAGAAAACTCCTCGCCGCAGACCTCGCCATCAAATCCGGCGCGGACCCCGTCGCCACGATGCAGCTGCTCGTTATGAACCTCTGCAGCCGGTAAAAACTCTCTGTTTTTCCGGTTATGGACACCTTTGTGAACTCTGCGTTCCGCTTGCGTATTCACGGAACACGTCGGCGTCGGTTGCCCCGTCGATAGCCATGCAGGCCGTCGAACCGTCCAGCCGAATCGACTCACATCGTGCCCGGTCGCCGTGGTTCACAGAGAAGGAATTGACTATATCGCAATAACGCGAACCGCAGCGGGTCTGCGAAGGTAAAGCGGGCGAATTTGACCGGACTGGGCGAATTGACCTTTCGAGGCCAGTCGCCGACCGACCCGCCAGACACTCTCTGCCGTCGGAAGCCACAGCCGCTCATCGGTAATAATTATGCCTTCGCCGGAAATCCGGTGATAACCAAGCCCCTCACCCAGAAGCGTAATCGGTCTGGGAGCATCGGTCAGGAATTGTTCCACCGCAAGAGTTTCGGGCGGGCCTTCGGGAACGATTTGGCCCGAACAGAGCGTGAATACGGCGGCGTATATGGAATCCTTCGCATCCATGATTACGCCGATATGTCCGTCGAGTCCCGCCTTTGCGGCGTTTTCGGCGACGGCTTCGACCGTGGGCACAGCCACGCAGCGAAGGTCCGCGACGCTCTGGGTCAGTATGGCGGCGACGGTAACGCCTATTCGCAGCCCGGTGAAACTTCCCGGACCGACGGAGACGTACACCTCGTCCAGGTCCGTCGCCGCTAGTCCGTGCCGGGCAAGAAGTTCATCCAGTTGCGCGACGAGTTGGACGGCGTGCCGGCGGGCGGCTTCGAAGGCGACGCACTCGATAAGTTCATCGCCGACGCCCAGCGCCACTCCGCCGCAACGGCAGGAGGTCTCGATCGCAATGGATACAGGACTGTCCATAATGCGAATGATTCTATACGTTCCGCGCTATAGTGGGCAAACAATTGATGCGCAACAGGCGCATAATCGCGCGCGATGGTTTAGAATGTCTAACAGAAAAAAACCTGGGCCGCAGAGACGCAGAGGACGCAGAGAATAAGTAGAATCAAAAAAACTACTATTTTTGCCTCTGCTTCTTTTTACATTTTTACTTCTCTGCGCTCTCTGTGCCTCTGTGGCCCATTTTGTTAGAGGATATGAATGAGCAGCGACCAAAGTAATGCCGGCCAGGATAGCGCCGCGCCGCGCCGACGACACAGATTCCGCCGGACGGTGATTATCCTTTTGCTCCTGCTGGCTGGCATCGCCTGGGCGGGGCCTTACCTCGCCTCGACCGATACGGCCAGGGAAATGATAGTCTCGGCCATTAATTCCCGCATCTACGGAACGGTCCTGATTGACAAGATTTCCCTCTCCTGGCTGGGGCCTTGCCGGATCAAAGGTCTGCGGGTAATGGATACGTCCGACCGGGAGGTTCTGCACGTCGAGCAGATTATCTGGGACCACGGGGCGTGGCGCGGGCTTACGGACTATGAGAAAATCGGGCTTGTCGAGGTCGTCAATCCCAAACCGAAACTTATTGAAGAAGCCTCCGGCGAGTTTTCGCTGGTCAAGGCGTTGAAGCCCAGGAAACGTTCCGAAAAACCCCTGCCGGAACTTAAAGGGCGAATTACTGTCCGCGACGGAAGCGCCGGCGTCGTATTGGCAAACGGGCAGAGAGGCAATTGGGCGGGCATCAACGGCCAATTCGACCTGAATACGCTCAAGGACATCGCGGGCGAAATTTCATGGGATTCTGCCGAAATCTACGATCTGGTGCTTGGGAAGGCGACATTCCAGCCGACCTTCCGCAACGAGCGGATCGACCTTCCGGTCGTTACAATTCCCGTATCGAGCGCCCGCCTGGAACCGGGCCTGTCGGGCGGTCGCCTTCGCATCGGCTGCGATATAGATTTCTCAGGCCCGGAACCCGTGCTGAAAATTCCGGGAACTCTCAAAGTGGCAGAAAACATCCCAATCAACCGTGAACTCGGCAGCGAAATCCTCAGCCGAGTCATCACCATCTTCTATGAGCCGAAGGAACTTACCGGACAGATTTCGCTGACAGTTGAAGACCTGAACGTTCCTCTTGGCAAGAGCATCAAGGACACCAGCGGGCGAGGCCGAGTAGGCCTCAAGGATGTCGAAATCCAGTCCGTCGGACTTATTGCCAACCTGACCACACTGGGCGGGCTGGCGCCGCCGAGCGACCTGACCAGCCTGAAAATCAGCGACCTGGTCTTCGAGATAAGGGATGGGCGGTTTTACTACGACGACCTGGCGGTAACATTCGCCGGCACGTTCGATATGAAGTTTTCCGGCTCGGTGGGCTTCGACGATTCGCTGGACCTGATCGTCACACTGCCGGTCGTTCCGAAGCAATTTGAGCAACTTGCCGATATCGTTACGCTGGAGAAACTCCGTTCCGGCATCGGCCTGGGCAAACTCAGCCCGCTGCTGGGGAACCTCGACATCATAGGCAACCTCCGGCGCATCCGCATCACCGGAACGCGGGAAAAGCCAATGCTCGGTATGCCGCCAATTCTGGACCCGCTCCTCAGGCCCAAAACCGGACCTGCCTCTCATCCAACTACAAAACCCGCCGACCCGCTGTTCGACCTGTTTGACAACCTCCTGAAGCCAAAGCCCTCGGAGTGATAGTCGGACACACCCGCCTGCGACTCGACTGAGCTCGTCGAAGTCCGACAGGCAGGTCGGTCGCCCGCTGAATTTTACTGCAATTCCCCTTGCGAAATATTGATGTCCCCACTAGACTAATGGACTCGCCGGCGGATGTCTTTATGCCTGGGATGTTTTTCCGGCGGGAATCGGGTGGTCCGATTGGGCCGGTGCGTAAAGTTTTACGACAAGCCCGGCCGATATTCGACAACTACAGGCGGACATAAGAAAAACAAATGGTAGATCAAAATCTGATTAAGTCACTTGGCATTACCGAAGAGCAGATTCAGGAACAGATTGGCGATGCACTGGGCGGCAGCGAGGATGTCTCGCAGAACCTGGCCGACGCGATGCAGGAGGCCTCGTCGCGGTTTAAAGTCGGCAGCATTCTGACCGGTCAGATCGTCAGCGTCATCGGAAACGATGTGTTCGTCGAAGTCGGGCTTAAGAGCGAAGGCGTGGTCGATCTCGGCGAATTCGCCGATCGCAGCGAGGCAGAGGCCGGTACGGAAATAAAGGTCTTACTGGAAGCGGTCGAGTCCGACAGCGGACTGGTGGTCCTCTCCAAGCGCAAGGCCGACCGCATCCAGGCGTGGGAGAACATCGTTACCACGAAGGCGGAAGGCGACATCGTTAAAGGCGTCGTCTCGCGGAAAATCAAGGGCGGGCTGCTTGTGGATATCGGCGTGCCGGTATTCCTTCCGGCAAGCCAGGTCGATATTCGCAGGCCCTATGACATCGGCGAATACGTGGGCAGGAAGATCGAGGCCAAGATACTCAAGATCGACCAGACCGCTCGAAATATCGTCGTCTCCCGACGCAAACTCATCGAGGAACGCCGCGCCGAAGCCAGGGAAAAACTCTTCGCCGAGATCGAGGTCGGACAGATTCGCAAGGGCGTGGTCAAGAACATCGCCGAGTTCGGCGTATTCGTCGATCTGGGCGGAATCGACGGCTTGGTGCACATTACCGACATGTCCTGGGGGCGAATCGATCATCCCTCCGATATAGTTAAGGTCGATGAGGAAATTGAAGTAGTGGTCCTGTCCATTGACAGCGATAAGGAAAAGATCGCCCTGAGGCTTAAGCAGAAAACGCCTTCACCGTGGGAAGGGATCGAGGAGCGGTATCCTGTCGGTTCGCGGGTCCGCGGAAAGGTGGTTAACATGGTCCCCTACGGAGTGTTCGTGAAACTCCAGGAGGGCATCGAGGGATTGGTGCACATCTCGGAAATGTCCTGGACGAAGCGGATCAACCACCCGTCGGAAATGGCCAATGTCGGCGACGAGATCGACGTGGTTATACTCGAAACCAACAAGGACAAGCAGGAAATCTCACTCGGCATCAAGCAGACCGAAACCAATCCGTGGACACTGGTGAAGGAAAAATATCCTCCCGGAACGGTCGTTACCGGGCAGGTGCGGAACCTTACCAACTACGGCGCCTTCATCCAGATCGAGGAAGGCATAGACGGGCTGCTGCACGTCTCGGACTTCTCCTGGACGCAAAAAATCACACATCCTTCCGAGATGCTCAAAAAGGGCGAGGATGTGCAATGTGTCGTCCTGTCCGTCGATGAAGATAAAAGCCGGGTCGCGCTGGGACTGAAACAACTCACCGAAGACCCCTGGCTGCGACAGATACCCGAACACTACATAGCCGGACAGATCGTCCGCGGAAAAGTCATCAAGGTAACAAACTTCGGTGTCTTCGTTGAACTGGAAGACGGTCTGGAAGGTCTGCTGCACATATCCGAATTGGCGGACCACAAGATTGAGAACCCTGAAGATCTTGTCAAGATCGGCGATGAGTTGGAGGTCAAGATTCTGCGCGTGGACGGCGACGACCGGAAGATCGGGCTGTCGCTCAAACGTGCGCAATGGGCGGTGGAGGACGGCGTACCCGGCGAGGCCCCGCCCGAACCGCCGGCCAGGCGGCGAGGCGGACTCGGCGCAGAAACGGGACTGCTTGGTTCTATCGAAGGCAAGCCCATTATCTCCACAACCAGGACCGACAAACAACCGGAAGAACCGGAAGATTCATCACAAGCGGAAAATGCTAAATGAAAAATGATAAATGATAAACTACATCACGCCTGGGGCGTTTCCGACCAGTGATGGAAATGGCATTTAGCATTTAACATTTAGCATTTTTTTCGGCTTTGTCGTTCGGCGTTTTTGATGCGCTCACAAATGCGCAAAAATGTCGGTCGCTTTGTACCCGAGGTGTTATCCCCGAAGTTTTAGCTGTCGCATCTTCTGTGCAATGTTGTTGAGGCGGGCGTCCACCGCCTTCTTTACATCAAGAAGTTGGTCGATTGAGAGCGCATCGACGTTCAGGCCTCCCGGAACGCCGGCTGTGGCGCCGAGAGCCCTTTGACCACGAACGTAGCGGCGAACCTTTGTAACGGCCTGGCGACGCTTTGTCCCGTGCGCCGCCGTTACATGCCTCGCCAGGTGCATCGCCATCCCGAACGACCGTCCGCAAACCTTGCAGGCGAACTTGCCTGCCCGCGGAGCCTTCTTTTTGCCCTTGCGCTTGTCTTTATGCGCCATGCCGATGTGAACCTTCAGGGCTCGCTCGTTCTTAAACTCTCTGCCGCACTTCTCGCACTTAAATACCGCCATATCATTTCTCCCTTATCCATTGGAACGATTAAGACAAACACATTGTCTATACGATTGTGATACGGTCAAGTTATTTTTTCCGCATTGCGATACTATTGACCTTTGAATGGCAAAATAAACTTCAGCCGCTACGGAAACAAAGATAGCAGGATTATAGGGATTACCGGATTACGGGGATTTTTTCTTTTTTTAATCCCGTAATCTTAAAATCCCTATAATCCCGCTCTCTTTATTGACTTTTGAATGGCGAGTTTATTCAGCAATTCAAACCTCAAGAGTAATCACTGTTATTTTTCCGAGGAGGCGTTTACAATCTTCGGTATGAACGGCATGTTCGGCAAAGTCGCGGTTGTTTCTGCCGCCTTGTTTGCGATCGGCTGCGGGGGCGGCGTTGATGCCAAGCCGATTCTTCTAAACATGACCGGTGCGGGGGCTTCTTCGGACGTTTCCGATCTTGCCGCGGTTTTAGCCGATGCGGTCGATGAAAGTGGCCGGCTTGTTCCCGTCGCTCTTGCCGGCGTGCGGGATCGGCTTGATGAGCAATTGCGTAAGATGTCCCTGGCTGGGCCGACAGCCACACCGGATTTATTTTCCACCGATGCTGCCCGCCTGGCCTATTGGTACAACGCCCATGCGGCATGGTCGATGAAGTTGGCTGATATGGCGGGATGTTCCCAACGAGTCAGCCCGACGGCACGGAAGCGAACCTTTGAGCTCGACGGGCGGGAGATGTCGCTGGAAAAAATCGACTCGATCCTTCTGGACGAGGCGAGGCGGAGCGGGGACTTTCGCCTGGCCGCATGTGCGCCCGGCGCGTGGGTCGATTACGCCCCCTTGCCGCAAAAACCCTTCTCCGCCGAAGGATTCGACAACCGGCTCGACGAGGCGCTCAATCGCCTGGTGCTGGATGATCAGCGATTCGTCGTCGATGTCGAACGCAGGCAGGTTCGCATCCCGCCGATGTTGTGGTCCTGCCGGGACATGGTCGTATCCTGGTATCGACGGCGTTACGGCCCGTGCAATGTCGGCCTGACGACCGCGCTTCGAGCGCATCTTGACAGCCTCGCCCAACGAAGACTGGACAACACCCTCGGCTATGCCGCCGTCAGACAGGAGGCGAGAACTGAATTGGCTGTACCCGGGCGGAAGATATTTTATCCGGGCAGTATAGGCAGGGTCGAACCATGAGCGCTTTCACACAGTTTGGTTCTCGCGGCCTTTCGTCCGTAGCGGCGTTTGGGGATTTTTGCCGCTTCTGCGGGCGGACGTTCGGATGGACGTTATCGATCGGTCTGGGCTGGCGCAACGTTCGCCTGACGCTTCGGCAGATGTACGAGGTCGGTACGCTAAGTGTTCCGGTGGTGATGTTCACCGGCGCATTCGTCGGGATGGTCCTTGCCGCACAGTCGGTGCTTCAGTTTCAGGCCGTCGGTCTGGAAGCGAAACTCGGCGCTGTAGTCAACCTTTCGGTGGTGCGCGAGTTAGGCCCGGTGCTGGCGGCGATTATGCTGGCAGGAAGGGTCGGCGGAGGTCTGACCGCCGAATTGGGAACCATGCGAGTTACCGACCAGATCGACGCCCTGCGGGCAATGGGGGCGGACCCGCTGCGAGTTCTGGTCGTACCGCGGTTCCTCGCGTGCCTCCTGCTGATGCCGATACTTGTGCTCTACACAAACCTGACGGGTATCCTCGGCGGATACCTCATCGGCGTCGGAATCTATGGTATCAACGCCGCGGAGTTCTGGGAAAACTCAGCCAGGTCGGTGGAGATGTTCGACATCGTTACAGGACTGCTAAAGAGCCTGTTCTTCGCCGGCGTGATAAGTTTGATCTGCTGCTGGCGTGGCTTTCGTTGCCGGCCCGGAGCCGCCGGCGTCGGAAGGGCGTGCACGGAGAGTTTCGTCGAATCCTGCATGGCTATTTTAGCGCTGGACTTCTTTGCCGGCTTACTGCTCAACACCTTTTACACCATCATGTGGGGCGCACCGCCGCCGCTCTAGAAAAATGACCAATGCTCTAGCCTCCGGCTTCTTCTGCTTTTCGTCTTTTCTTGCCATGTTATTCTCCTTGTGGCAGTTGTTCGACGCTCAACTTGTCGCCACGGCGAGTCGCCGTGGCGAATTGATTGCAATAAAGATTGAACAGTATTTGAAAAAGACGAACGTAGCCGGTAATATGCAAGCCATATAGCAGGGTTACAGGGATTACAGGATTATGGGAATTTTCTTTTGTTTTTGTCCCGCCACAGGTGAGTCGCCGTGGCGACCTCTAATCCTAAAATCCCCGCCTGCCGCGCCGCAGTCCCCTGGGGACGGGTAATCCCGCTATATTTTTCTTCAACGGTGGTTGGACGTTATCATCCCAGCCCCGATTGGGAGTGTGCCCGAGTGGACAAAGGGATCAGACTGTAAATCTGACGGCGTATGCCTACGGTGGTTCGAATCCACCCGCTCCCAGTCTTCGTTCGCCGCTTACAGGCGAAGGAAGACCGGCGGACAAATCCTGCCCGTTGTGGACAATTCGCGCCTTCGGCGCTAATCAGTAAAGCCGACGGATGGCTATCCGTCGGCTTTATAACCCCATGAATTTGGTATTTCGCCATCGCGCCGGCGCTTTGGTATCCGGTTTGCCCTCTTATCGTGGATGATGAGATCGTATAACGGTTTTACACTGGTTGAGTTGCCTGTGGTGAGGAAGTGTAAAAGCAGGGCTTTTACACTTGTCGAACTGTTGGTTGTGGTTGCCATTATCGCGCTGCTGGTCAGTATCCTCCTGCCGAGCCTTGGCAGGGCAAAGGACCTGACGCGGGAAACGATCTGCCTGACACGCCTGGGCGGGCAGATGCGGGCGATTTATATCTATGCCGCCGATAACGACGATTCCATTCCGACCGGGCCTGAAAACCCGCTGAGTTCGACATTTCCCTACCCCGGCATGCCCGACGACCCCTGCCGGGAATTCGCGACAAACCGCCTCTGGATAGGAATGTTGAGGGCCTACGACGGGTCTGGGGCGCTGATAGAGCGCGAGATGACCTCGGCGGAGGCCTTCTTCTGCCCGGGCGACAACTCGTCGGACCCCGATGAGGAACTTCCCAAACTCCGCAGCCAGGGCGGCGAGGACGCCTACGGCTCATACCTATACAGGCAACTGGACCAGGTTGAATCATCCACCCTTGGCAACATGGGCAACAATGACGACGGATTTCCTGTCCGTGCGATCCTGATGGACCTCAACAGCGAGATGCCGGGCCAGCCTGTCCGTCGCAACCACAGCGGGCGGAGGGTCAACATCGGCT
Organism: uncultured Planctomycetaceae bacterium; assembly: GCA_964449105.1. Lineage (GTDB taxonomy): Bacteria > Planctomycetota > Phycisphaerae > SM23-33 > SM23-33 > JAUWNJ01. The sequence goes on from CAYUYD010000026.1 coordinate 11,318, forward strand.
TTGTCGATGCGCATGCCGCCGGTTTCGATAACTCCGGCAACGCCTTCACCCTCCGCGCCGAGGACGCCGCGAATCCCTTCAGCCGGATCGACGAAATCCTCAAATACGCCGATTCCCTCGCTCAATAACCGGTCATTCGCCGGTTAGTTCCCTGTCAGGACCTTTGTAACGGTGGCGGCGAACTCCTCGGCAGCGGCCGGTCCGTCGGCGGTAACAATCATTCCTTCCCGCACGCAGGAAGAGTCCATGACCCTCGCCCCGCCGGAGACGAGTATTTCACGAACCGAGGCGAAGGCCGTTGCGGAATGTCCTTTCAGCACTCCGGCCTTGGCGAGAATGGCCGGTGCAATGCAGATGGCGCCGAGGACTTTGCCTCCGGCGGCTGCGTCGCGAGCGAGTTTGTGAGCGACGGGGTCGTCGAAATACGCCTCGGCGCCGGCTCCGCCCACGAAGATTACCGCGTCGAAATCGGCTGCGGAAACGTCAGCGAGTTTCGCATCAGGCGAGAATGACCGACCTATCATGCCGGGGATCTGACCTGATGCCGAACTGGCTACCGTTACCGTCGCGCCGCGGACCATAAAATACTCCCGTGGGACAAAAAGTTCCTCGTCGCGGAACTGCTTCGGGGCGATGACCATGAGTATCTTTTTGCCGGACAGGGGGGATTGGACGACGTGGCCTCCGATACCCGGCGAACTGCGTCGGCAGCCGGTTACGCAAAGAATCGTTACGAAAGCGAACACCAAAATCAGGATCGGATTGGCGATGTAGGCGTTATTCATTTGCGGATCCTTTGGCATGGCGGATTTTTCATCTCTTTTCATGACCGACAGGTTGTATAATCACCATTAATAACCATGACAGACCCAAAAGACAACTACATACCGGCAGAGGTTCATGTCCGGCGAGACGGTTCGTCTTTATGTCCCTCCAGACCGGCCGGTGAAGGCGATGAAGACGTTCTGGCGAGTATTGCGCGCCGGCACGCTTCACGTCTGGGCCTTCGGCAGGGGGATTTTTCGGCAGAGGCGACGTCTGTAGCGAGCGAGACCGGACCACCCGCTGCGAGTCCTGTCGAATCGCCTGCGGTGAGCGAAGTCGAATCGCCTGTATGCAAGCCGATTGACCTTTGTTCAGCCGGCCCTGGCGATGCGTTTTATGTCCGTCAGGCGATGCGGAAGTCGCCGCCTGAATCTGCAAGTAGCAAATCCGTCCGCAGGCTGATTATTCATCTTACCGTCGTTGCTGTGCTGACGGGACTGGCTGTGGCGACGTACTTCCTGATGCGTTAAGGCCGGAATACCGAAGAGTGGTCGCGGCGAATGTTTGCTATAACTTCCGGCTTAGGAGCGTCAGTTTTCCGGTAAGGACGCCCTTGGCGGAGGTAATCGCATCGCAGATACGCTGCAACCGCCCGACCGTGCCTGACATGACGATCACCTCCAGACATCTGTGCCGGTCCAGATGCACGTGCTGGCTGCACAGAATTGCGTGATGGTCGGCGTGCTGGAGGGCGGTCAGTTGCCGGGCCAGTTCGCGCCGCTCGTGATCGTAGATAATCGAAAGTGTGGCGACGACCTTTGAGGCGGGCTTTTTCCACTCCGCCTCCACCAGTGCCGATCGTATCAAATCCCGCAGCGCCTCGGAACGGTTGCTGTAACCGTGTCCGGCCATCCACTTGTCAAACCTTGTCAGCAGGTCCTTCTCGATTGCCAATGCGGTTCGTGTAAGTTTGCTCATGCCGTACTCCTGGTTGGACGTTTCATTCGACGTATGCTGCGAATAGTCTTGTTTCTTCCGCGCCCCATGTTTTGTCTATGGTTAGGCGAATCGCCTCGGCCTGACGGTCAACGGGGATGCGGATAAGCCGATGATAATTTCCTCTGACCTGGCCGGCGGACGCCCACTTGCCGGCAACAAGGACCTCGACATGGGCGTCCTTGAGAAGCGTCTCCGGCGGTGCGGTCAGTTCGCCATAGTCGCCGAAGCGGCTCAACTGGATAAGCCGGTCCAGTGCGCTGTCGGCGATGATGGTAAGGCAACGGATGTCCGTGGCGGCGGCGAATCGCATCTCCAGCGTATCGCCCACACGGCAGCGCCAGGCGTGCTCGTCGTCGCCGACGGGACGATTGATCCCGTCGCGGAGCGGTTTCGGATCGCCGGAAGATGCAGTCAATTCGGCCTGCATGGTCGCTTCGGAGAAGCATTGCCGGATTTCCGGCAGGTATGCGTCGTCGGCAAGGAGCGTCTGCTGGAGTTCGTCGATGTGGGATGCGACGCCGGGCGGGGCGATGCCTCGACGGACCGCGATAGCCGAGGCCGTTCCCGCCGCCTGGCCCATGACCGTCGTGGTTCCCATCACCCGCGTCGATGACATCGCCATGTGCGTGCAACTGGCGCACCTGCCGGCGAACATCAGGTTTTCGATGTCGCGGGCGACCAGCACGCCGTAGGGAATACCGTACGGCGAAGGCGTAGGGTTGAATTGGGCAGGGGGCAGCCCCAATTTCGCGCAGCCGAATCCGACTGGAGGATGTTCGTCCATTGGCCAGCCGCCGAAAGCGACGGTATCGGCGAAATGCCCGCCGGAGGTGATTTCGTCCTGCGTCAGGACGTGTTTGCCTATGTACCGGCGCGATTCCCGCTTGGCCGGAAGGAACTGCACCCAATCCAGCGCCCAGTTGTCCGCCCCGTGGTCGCAGCGGTTCTTGATATGGTCCCAGACGCCATAGACAACCGCCAGCAGTTTGTCGCGAACCTTTTCGGTGTCGTAAATACTGTGGTCCAGCCCGCCCAGTTCGATCCACCAGTATCCCATAGACCACCACAGGTGATCATTTTGCGGCCCCGGCAGGTCTTCGCATCGGTCGTAGCGATTGGCCCATGCGGGCGGCTCGAACGGCTGGGGCGTGTCGTGCTCGCGTGCGGCGAAGCACAGCGTCATCCCCATCGTGCCTGAATCGGCTTGTTCCGGCGCAAACGACTCGTCGTATTCGTCGCGCCCCTCGCGTCCCATGCGAAAGGCCGCTCCGGTCAGCGGCGCGAGGATCGCGTCGCCGCTGGCGTCGATGAATACCTTCGCACGGACGCTCTGGTGCGTCTGCGTAGTCGTCTGCCAGCCGGTGGCTGAAACGATTCTCTGTCCGGACATCTCCGCATCGCAGACCGAGCAGTTCAGCATCAGCGTAAGGTTTTCCTGCTGTCGTGCAGCGTCGTATAGCACCGTGTCCCATACGCTGTAACTTCGCTGCAGATTGCAGCGGAGGTTGGTCAGCCGCAGTTCTTCGAGGATTCCCGTCTCGCGGACGTTTGGGATCCTGTTGTGCCGGTCTGCCCCGCAGATGTGCACTCGACACTCGCTGGAGGAGTTTCCGCCGAGCACCGGCCGGTCGTGCATCAGGATGACTCTCGCGCCGTGCCTCGCCGCCGCCAGCGCCGCCGCCAGCCCCGCCATTCCGCCCCCGATTACGCATACGTCAGTTTCGTGTTCGATCCGTCTGGTCATCAGACAATCCCTTTTGTGGTTAGACAACATTCCTTATGCTTTGCGGATGCGTTCGATCCGCATAATCGCAGGCCAGAGACCGTCGATCTCCTCGCGGTCGTACATCTCCGTGGGGTACTTGTCGTTCAGCGGCTGGAGGCGGATCTTCCCGCCCTTGTCGCTGTAGAACCGCTTGAACGTGGTCGAACTGTCCGAGGCGAGGCGTACGAAGCAATCGTCCCCGCTGCGGACCTGTGCGTTCGGCGAGAATATGACCAGGTCGCCTTCGGCATAGTTGGGCTCCATCGAATCGCCGACGACGTGAGCGGCAAAGGCCTGGGGGTCGTGCACGTCCGGGCACCGGATGTACTCGTCGGCCACCGATGTCGGATAGTCCAGGTCGGTGAAGTGGTGCGGATAACCGGCGGAGACCTTGTTTATGATGGGCACGGCCCTTCCGGCCGACAATATGCCCGAGACGTTGGATTTTGCGGATTTTAACCGGCGTGCGATGGCGTTCAGTTTCTCGTCGCCCTTGATCGGCTTGCGCCGGCCGGCGAGCAGCTGCTTCAGGACGCTGCGGAGTTTTTCGACCTCGGTGGTGAGGGATTCGTGCTCCGCCCGGACATCCATAGGCGTCCTTGCCAGGTGCGCAAGTTTGCGCAGTTGCCCTGCGGGGAATTCCAGTTTCTCCTCCAGGCGTTCGAGCACGCCGTCGGAAGGGGGGTTCTTTATCCGGTCGGTTTCGATGTTCGACAGGTACGGTTTGGAGATGCCGGCCCGCACCGCCACCTGGTCCTGCGTTAGTTGTTTTTCCTCACGCCGCTTGCGTATCAGTTCGCCGAGGCTCATGATTATTTTCTCCCGCGTCCCAAATCCCTAACCCCAAGTCTCCCAATAGTATAGACCCGCTGATTCATATTTTCTAACTATTTGTAAATATTTTCTACATAATTTACGTTGACATATGTATGATATTTATCATACTTACAGGATATATGACACCTATAATACAAATAACAGATGTCGAGAATACCGGA
>CAYUYD010000027.1:0-15726 GCA_964449105.1 uncultured Planctomycetaceae bacterium
GATCCACAGCTTTTTGGAGAAGGAATGCACTCGAACGTAAGCTGTCAGGTGTGCCATGCCAATATTAGCGGTTACCCGCACCCGGAAAATACCGCGACGACCGGTCGGGAGTACACCCTGCAATATAAAGCCCTTTGCCAGCAGTGCCATACTGTGCAGGCTGATGCCGAGGCTGTTGCGGTGTCCGAAATCGCCCCAGTCGGTGTTGAGAAAGCCCTCAGCGCCGTTTCGCCGGGCGATGCGGGCGAAGCGGGCGACGTTGCTGACCGCCTGGTCCATCCGCGTGCCGTGCGACTGCCAGCCGTTGGTGCCGGGGCAGCACACCACGGCTAGGCCCGCCTCGGTAATCTCGTTCGTCCGGCGCATCCACAGCCCCTCCGGGTAATAGTCCCAGTTGAGCATTACGATGTCTTTTGGGATTTCCGGGATAATCTCCGGACGGGTCAATACGATGTCGGCCCACATGTTCATCCGCTTGCCGTGCTTGCGGCAGAGTTTGTGAATCTTCAGGATGAAATCGAGGTACACCCGGGCGACGCCGACCTTATCGGCGCGTTTTTTGCTTCTGCCTTTGCCCAGTTCCCACGGCTCGTCGCCGCAGATGTTGAAATCATCGGCGTCGAATAGCGGGAGAAATTCGGCGTACATATCACTCAGGAGTTTGATTGAACCTGGGTCGCCCGGGCACAGCGTCGTCCCGCCGGGGTGCCCGTTGTGCCCAGCCAGTTCGCCCAGGCTGCGATACTTCGGAAGGGCGAGGATTTTCTCCATGTGCCCGAAACTCGACAGCGAACCGACAAGGCGGATGTGGTGGGCCTTGCAGTGCTGCTGAATGGCCAGGATGTCATCCGGCGTGAATGGGCTGTAGCCCCGCCCGATGTCGGGGTGGCTGGTAAAGGTGAACGTATTCTCGACGAACAATTGCAATTCGTTAATCTTCCACCGGGCCAGGCGCTCTATGAGCGCCTGGAGCGTCTTTATCGTAGGGACCTTGCCTCTGGAGCAGTCGTGATAGACTCCCCTGCGGGCGAACTGCGGCGTATCGTCAATCTGCACCGCCGGGATGGTCTTTCCATGTATTCTCAACAGTTCGCGGATCGTCTGAACGGCGTAATAAGCCCCTGCTGCGGCGCGGGAGATGATTTCGATACCGTCAGGCCGAATTGTCAAACGATATGCCTCGTCGCCGGATATCTGCGGGTCGCGGACGATTCGCACGTCGGCAGTGCTGGCCGAACGTCCCGGCGCGCCGGGACTGACACCCAGGCCCGACAGGTCTTCGCGGAGTTGTTTTATCGGCAGGCGGTCGGCGTCGTGTTCGCTTTGCAGGACGGCCGACCGGCTGAAGGTGAACGAGCCGGACAGCCGGCGCCATTTCCTGACGGGGATAAGCAGTTCTCTGCACGGCACGGGCGAATCTCCTTTTGTAATTGTGTTACAATATCGGTCGGTGATAATAGGAGAACCCGACGCCCCGGGGCAAGTGTTATTGTTTGGGTGGCACGGTCAATCGGAACGAAGTGGAGATTGGCCGTGTTGAACACCGCCACGGCCAAGTTTCCGTTGCGCTCCAACTTGACCGTGCCACCCGACGATTGGTAAAGGTTGCTTAGCGAAGCGGGTGGGTTTAGAATAACCGGGCGGTATAATGGGAGACCTGCCGGCCGGCAGGCCGGAATCCGTGTCATCGGTGCGGGAATTGACTATGACGAGCAGGGTAAGGCGGGTTGTAATCACAGCCGTTGCGCTGACGCTGATATGCACAGCCGGCGCGTCGGATAAACCGGCCCCGACGACGACCAGCCGGGCTGCGGCGGGCGGACAAGTCCGCGTCGAGGGCGATCGCATCATTACGCCCGACGGCTGGTTCGCTCGGACTAAGGTCGAGCGCCTGCCTCTTCCGGAGGAAATCACCACCGCGTTCGTAATCCCCATCCACGGGCCGATAGGGACAAGCACCTACGAAGCCGTCAAGCGCAAGGTCGTCCGCTGCAAGGCCGCCGGGGCGCAGATAGTCATCTTCGACATGAACACCCCCGGCGGGCGCGGCGACGCGATGTACGGGATCGTCGAGCAGATACTCGATGAACTGCACGGCATCACCACGGTGGCGTATGTCACTCGCAGGGCGTACAGCGCAGGTGCGGTTATCTCGCTGGCGTGCAATGAGATTGTAATGGCCCCGGGGGCGATCATCGGCGACGCCATGCCGATTATGATCAGCCCGCAAGGCCAATTCGTCCCCATTCCCGATGCGGAGCGGGCCAAGATAGAGTCGGCCATACTGGCCGAAGTCCGCCTCCTGGCGCAGAAAAGGGGGCACAGCGAAATTTTGTGTCAGGCCATGGTTACGCTGAAAATCGAGGTGTGGCTTATCCGAAACACCAAAACGCGCGAACTGAAGGTCGTTGATGCGAAACTGTGGCGAGGAAAAGTCGCAGGCGAACCGGAGAGGGATTCTTCGGTAGTCGCCAAACCGCAAGACGCGCCGTGGGAGTATGTAAGAACCGTTGTCGGGGACGACAAGTTGGCGACGCTGACTACCGACGAGGTCGTTATGACCGGCTTGGCCGCATATGTTTTTGACGACATGGACGCACTCAAGAAGCACTATAACATCACCGCCGAGCCGACAGTCCTGACCGACAACTGGGCGGAGGATCTCGTGGGCTTCCTGACCTCGCCGGTGGTGATGGGCATCCTGATGTTCATAGGCATTGTGGCTATCTATGCCGAGATCCACACGCCCGGTTTCGGCGTGGCCGGGACGGTCGCAATCATCTGCTTTGCGATTATTTTCGGAAGCCATTACCTCATCGGGCTGGCGCAGTGGTGGGAGATTGCCTTGTTCTTCATTGGCTTGGCGCTGCTGGCGGTGGAGGTGTTCCTTATTCCGGGCTTCGGCGTCGCGGGCGTGGCGGGGATACTCTGCTGCGTCGTGGCGCTTCTGGCGCTGCTGATTCCAAACGCCCCGACGGAACTGCCCTGGCCTGATACGGCGGGCACGTGGGAGATGTTCAAGACGGGCGTGTTGTGGCTGATGACGGCGTTTGTAGCCGCTGCTGCTGCTGCGGTATTCCTGGCGCGGTACCTGCCCAGGATCCCAATTGCCGGCAGGCTCGTGCTGGCGGCGCCGGAAGGCTCACTGACAGCGCCGACCACGGAAGATGCGCCGATCCTCAATATCCGCCCCGGCCAGGTTGGAGAAGTTGCGCAGACCTGCCGCCCCGTGGGAAAGGTCCGCATCGGCGGGCTGCTGGTCGATGCCGTCGCAGACGGGGCCTTCATCCAGGCCGGCGCTGAAGTCGTCGTCCTCCGCAACGAGGGCAATCGCGTAGTCATTGAGGCAAAAACCTGATCGAATAAACGAGTAGAAAATGGCCGGTACTATACTACTGATTATCGCGTTGTTGTTTTGTGCGTTGCTGTTGATTGCCGCGGAGGTATGCACGCCGACGTTCGGGTTGCTGGCCTTGGCGGCAATTGCTTGCCTGGCGGGAATGGTGTACCTGTGCTTCGGTATCAATCCGGTATTCGGGATCGTGATGATCGTGGCGCTCGTGTTCGCCGTACCGGCGTACCTTTGGGCGATGATTAAATACCTGCCGAAGACGGCCGTCGGGCGCATCCTGCAACTTCAGGCGGCGCAAAAAAACCCCGGCGAGGGCACGCCGGATGCCGCGGAACTGGAATCGCTCGTGGGCGCAACGGCGGTGGCCGAAACATCTCTTCGCCCCAGCGGCGCCATCAGGGTGAAACACACACGCATTATCGCCACCGCCGAAGCCGGGTTCATCGAAAAAGGCGCGACCGTGAAGATAATAAAGGCCGTCGGTATGAACGTGGTAGTGCGGGAAGTAAAGGAACCTGCGGCGTCCTGATGGAAACGCTGCTTGCGGTTTAGCGCCGCGGAGATAAGATGAAGTCAATTCGTATGGATCGTTTATGAAATCGGTTTTTCTTATGAAAGGGACAATATCATGTTGGCATCCAATGTGGTTTGGGTAGTGGTTGTCGTTCTGTCGCTGATTGCGCTTGTGTTCTTTGTCCTTGTTCTGAAGTTCCTCTCGTTGTACATACAGGCGTTGTTCGCCCGCGCAAAGGTCGGGATGGGCGAACTTATCGGCATGAGCCTGCGGAAAGTCGATCCTCGCATTATCGTCCTGAGCAAGATTCGCGCCATACAGGCCGGTCTGGAGGTAACTACTCGCGAGATGGAAAGTCATTACCTCTCCGGCGGGCGCGTCCCGAACGTCATCACCGCCCTTATCGCCGCCAACCGCGCGAACATCACACTGTCCTTCAAGACCGCCACCGCTATCGACCTTGCCGGACGCGACATACTCGAAGCCGTCCAGACCTCGGTCAATCCCAAGGTCATCGACTGCCCCAATCCCGCCAGCGGAAGGACTACCATCGACGCGGTGGCCAGGGACGGCATCCAGGTCAAGGCCAAGGCCCGCGTAACGGTCCGCGCCAACATCGACCGCCTCGTCGGCGGGGCGACCGAGGAGACCATTATCGCGCGCGTCGGCGAAGGCATCGTTACCACCATCGGCTCGTCCGATACCTACAAAGCCGTACTGGAGAACCCCGACAAAATTTCCAAGCAGGTCCTGGATAAGGGTCTGGACGCCGGTACGGCCTTTGAGATTCTCTCCATCGACATCGCGGACGTGGACGTCGGCGATAACATCGGCGCGAAGTTACAGGCCGACCAGGCAGAAGCCGACAAGCGCCGCTTCCAGGCAGAGGCCGAAAAACGCCGGGCAATGGCAATGGCGCTTGAGCAGGAAATGAAGGCGGTTACCCAGGAAAACCGCGCCAAGGTCGTCCTCGCCGAAGCCGAAATCCCCCTGGCCATCGCCGAGTCGTTCAGGGCCGGACATTTGGGAATCATGGACTACTACCGCCTGCGGAACATCCAGGCCGACACGCAGATGCGCGACAGCATCGGTGGCGGCGGTTCGACTGGCGGAGAAAGCACGAAGAAATAATCACCGGACCCAATGATACTTGCATGGGACAACCTGTTGGGCCCCGTCGGAGGCCTGCTTGCGGCTGACGACGACGGCGGGATAATTAATATTCTCGTCGTGGTGGCGATGGTTATTTTCGGGCTGGTCGGGCACTTTATAAAAAAAGCCCAGGAGAAGCAACAGGTCGAGGAGGCAAACCGCAAGGTCGAGGAAGCGAAGCTTCATCACGCCCAGATGGTCACCTCCGGGCGCCTGAAGGCGGATTCGGCATTCCCTGTAGCAGTTCCGCCTCTCCGCCCGACCACAGCGGCCCAACGGGTTGCCGCCGTCCTTCAGGCGCAGGCGGCAATGGCGGCGAAGCCCCCCCCGCCGCCCCGCGCAGCGAAACCGCGGCCCGTCCATGCCCAATTCGACCTGGCCGAGGGCGTCCGCGAAGAGGTCCGCAAAGTCCACCGACATCTCTCTACCGAACAGGCCGACCGAAGTCATCGGCTGGAACACACCGAAGTTCTGAAATCCGACATCGGACCCAAATCGCCGCCGGCAGAGGCCCCCGCAGAGGAAAAGCCGAAAATCCGATTGAACCTCAGCAGCCCCAAGGCCGCCAGGACGGCGATTATCTGCGCGGAGGTCCTGGGTCTGCCAAAGGCGCTGCGATCCGATCCGGAACCATGGGAACGGTAAGGAACTTCTCGGAAAACCTCTTTTCCCCGCATCCGTCTTGTCCGCTCGCGTTAAAATAAACGGGCGACCCGCCAAGGCCGCCCGTTGTTGTCATCTGTGTAATCCGTGTAATCCGTGTAATTCGTGGACTACTTCCGCCTTCGCTTCATCAGCATCGCCAGCCCGCCAAGGGCCAGCAGCGACAGCGCCGCCGGTTCGGGAATGATCGTGCAGGATGGATAGGCCCCGGTTAACTCGCCGTAAGTGTCTTCTATTTGACCGGCCTTGGCGACAACGGCATTTCCATACGTGCCATATTCGGGGATGATATTGGCGTAGAAATAAAACGTGCCGTATCCTTCCTTACCCGGTTCGGCGCCTGACGGATAGAAATCTTCATCGAATTTAACGAGGGGTTGCGTAACTCCCGGGTCCAGGCTCGGGTCGCCGGTACGCCCGAAGTAACCGGTCCACCCCATTGCGTTGGGGTCAAGGGGAAGTGTTTCGCTGGTCGAAAAACCTGCCGGCGTATCGAACTCGATTAAATGGTCCGCTACCGCACAGCCGCTTTTCAGAATAACGTCCCAATGGCTAAGTCCCGACCCTTGTTGTGAGCCAAGGTTCCACTCGACATCAATCTCGTAAAGATACCAACCATGGCGAGGCCCAGCCTCAGTAATCAGCGTAGCGGTGCTTTGGGCCGTGATGTATGGTGGCGATACCTCTGCGAACAGGGGCAGCGAAACCACACAAAGCAAAACCGCCACTACCACTAATTGCTTTCCGATTCCGCCTCTCTTTAATAGATTCCACCGTAAAAAAAACATGGCTCAACCTCCAAATTGTCCGACATGGGTGCTCCGGCGCCACAACGACACCGCGCATATAAGACTGCGATTGCAATCAGGGACCCTCCACGTCAGGTTTGTCCCTCTTTACCCTACTGACTCGTGATACATTATACCCGCTTTGGCGTGTTGCGCCTAGTTCTTTTTTGGGCTTTTTTCAACTTTTTTTCGAAGAAACAGAAACGAGGTGTCCCGGAAGTCTGAAGGGCTTTCGCCGAGCGAGTAGGCCGGGCCAAACGGAGTGAGGCCCACCTTCGCTCATTCTAAACAGAAAAGGCGTCCGTACGGCTCAGCCTGCTATTGGAGCGGTTTGAGTTTCGCCAGGAGTATCTTTGCCAGGTCGGCTGCCTTGGTCGATTCGTAGTCTTCCAGGATTCCCTCCAGAATTTCGACGGCTTTTTCGTTCATTTCGTGTCGAATGTAGAGTTGGGCCAGTTTGAGGCGTTGGCCGGCCTGGGTCTCAGGGTCGGCGGGCGCTGCCGGCTGAGTCGTTACCGGAAAGTTCTCGACTTCAGGCGTAACGACGCCATCGACGGCGGGCGGGTCCCATCGGAATGTCTGCTCGGCGCGGATTTTCGCTTTGAGCATCTGCTGTTGAAACCGGACCATGACAGCCTCCTTGCCCTTCAGTTCGCCCAGCGCCTCTCTGCCACGGTTTTGAACGGTTCTGCGCTCTGGCTTGAGCTGTTCGACTTCGCGTTCTTCCTGATGAATGCGGTCGTAGAGGTCGTCGCGGTAGGCCCGGCTGTAGCGACGATATGAGATGATCCGGCCGGTTTCGTCGCGGTAGTAAGACACGGAGCCGGTCCGCAATTCGCGCCAGCACTCAGCTATCGCGCGGTTTCGCCGGTCGATTTCGTCGTTAATCTCCCGCAGCTGGCCTTCGAGTTCCATCAACGTCTGACGGATCGCCGAAACCTCTGCTTCGGCGGCGACAATATGTTTGTCCAGCTGCGCCACCAGGTCTGCGCTTTGCTTGTAGGCTGCCTGGATCGTTTCATAGGCCGACGAATACTGCTTATTTGCGAGCAGTTCTTCTTTCATCTGCGCCAGCGCCCGCCGAGCGCGGTCGGAGAGATTGGGCAGGTCCGGTTCGTTTTCGTACCAGGCAGCCAGTTGTCCGGCGTTGTGCAGGACGGACGGGTCGTCGCGCCGGTTTTCAAGCGAGCGGATTGTAGCGGAAAACGCCTCTTCCAGTTCGCCGCGCTTCCCCTGCATGTATCCGACAACGCCCCACGCCAGAGCGTTGTTCGGGTCGAGCCGAACCAGTTCCCTTGCCGGATAATAGGCTATCTTAGGCAGGCCGAACTTCAGCATCCGTCGCATGTAGGCGTCGTGGATTTCGGTATTGCTGCGGTCTATGGCACAGCCTTTGGCGTAGGCGGACATTGCCGCGCGGGGATCGTCGGCCTGACTGACGGCCTGAATTTGCGCCTCCAGCCGATCCGCCGGAGAAGTAGCCGGAGCACTTGTCGGGGCCTTCTCCTCGGCCAGACCGGAAAGACAAGTCCAGGACAATGCCGCCGCAAAGATTATCGCCGCGTGTTTGCTTTTCATGGCCTGCTCCTTACCATTTCGCCCACGAGGTCTTCCTGTATGGTATAACGCGCCCGAAGGGGCGATACAACGCGGATTATTTGAATTGTCCGCCCATCTTGACCGGGCCGGCGCAGCACGATACGATGCGGGCATGATTGTCATAATCGACAATTACGACTCTTTCACCTACAACCTCGTCCAGAGGATCGGGGAACTCGGCGAAACTGAAGAAATCCGCGTCTTCCGCAACGACGTCGTCGCCGCCGAAGCCGTTGAGTCCGAATGTAAGCCGACGCATCTGATTATTTCGCCAGGCCCGTGCACGCCGAACGAAGCCGGCGAGAGCATGAACTTTATCCGGTACTTCCACGGGAAGATTCCCATCCTCGGCGTCTGCCTGGGGCATCAGTGCATAGGGCAGGTCTTCGGCGGCAAAGTCGTCCGGGCGACGCGGATAATGCACGGCAAAGTCAGCGAAATAAAACACGACGGCAGGGGCGTCATGACCGGCCTGCCCAATCCCTTCACCGCAACGCGATACCACAGCCTGATTGTGGACCCCGCGGGGCTTTCCGACGATTTCGAACAGACCGCCTGGACTACCGACCAAAACGAACTGATGGGCATCCGCTCGAAGACGGCCCCCACCGAGGGCGTCCAGTTCCACCCCGAAAGTTTCCTCACCGACACCGGCCACGCGCTGCTGGCGAATTTTTTAAAATTATGACCGAACCGCAGAGTGGGTGCTGAGCACCCACCCGACGGCTATGATATGAAGAGGACGTGAACAAGGTGCGGTGTAGGACTCGCGTCCCCGTCGGGCTCCGGGCGGAGTCGGGGACGCAAGATCTACGCTGCGGGCGCTAAACGGAGACAACTTGTATGTATGTATCTAAATATAAAGGAATATTCACCGCTCCTCCCCCAAAAGTGCCCACCCCTACTACGCCCGACGGCCCCATTGCCGGGAATGGTGATGTAGGTGTTGTATATGCCGGCACACCGGATAAACAATGCTTCTATTTTTCAAAGAACGACTTCTGGAAAGCCAAACCAGGTTATCCCGAAGGAGGCGTTTGTTTGCCCGGTGGATTGACCATTGCCGTTGATGCGCTAAAAGATGCATCATATTATGCGGAACAAACCATCGATAACGGTACCATCACCGCAACTTTAAAAAAAGAAGCGTTAACCTGGAAGCTTATGACATGGGTTTCTGCCACTGATAACCTGGTTGTAATCGAGTTTTCGGCTGAAGGAAAACCTTGTATGGTGAACCTTGATTTATGGGTAAAAGAGGGGAACGAATCCATGGTTGAATCGGGGATAAAAGATGGAATTTACTGGTTTGCCCGCCACTTCGATACCCCTGAACTCGAATGGCCTACACATATTGCCGTAACCATGAAGATCATCGGAGCAGATAGTACGGCCTTTGTGCTGAAACCATCGTCAAAAGTTCGGCTTATTGTGGGTTTCTGCACGAATCACGACCGGACGGATTTTATGGAAGGTGCGTTTCATAAAGTCAGAGACGTAACCGAAAAATCGTTGTCAACGATCCGCAGGGATCATGAAAACTGGTGGAGCAATTTCTGGTCAGAATCGCGGGTGGAAATTGGCGATTCGTTGATTGAAAAGTATTATTACGGTTCGCAGTACCTGTTGGCTTCCTGCAGCCGCAATAGCAATTTCCCTCCGGGTCTTTGGGGCAATTCCCTTACAATGGATGCAACGTTTGAAGCATGGCAAGGCGATTACCATACCAATTACAATCACCAGGCACCCTGGTGGGGAACCTATTCATCGAATCATGTGGCGCTGTCAGACCCTTACGATACACCTGTTCTGGAATATATGGAAAATGCGAAGAAACATGCCAAAAAGTTTTTGCATTGCCGCGGAGTCTATTACCCAGTAGGGATTGGACCAAAAGGTTTCTGTTCGACAATGCGCCCCCTTACCGCAGAAAAAATGATGCATTACTATGGTACCGACGAAACGGGGATTGAGGGCGGGTACCAGTTCCTTGGGCAAAAGAGCAATGCCGTGTTCTGTACAGCAAACATGTTTATGCGTTTTTATCATACTTACGATAAGGCATATGCGGAAAAGGTTTATCCGTTTATCCGGGAAGTAGCCGATTTCTGGGAAGATTACCTCAAATTCGAAAACGGCCGGTACATGAGTTACGATGACAGCTTCTGGGAAGTAGGGCCATGGATGGGGAAAGAGTGGAAAAAAGATTACGGAGATATCAATCCTACCCTTACCCTGGGAATGCTGCGTATGTTTTTCAAAGGCATATTGGAAATGGGCGAATTCTTAAATATGGATCGAGATCGTCGTGAAAAATGGCAACATATTTTAAATCATTTAAGTCCTATACCAACCGTAGAGATAAACGGGAACATCCGCATAAAAGCCTGCGAAGGGGGCAATGGATCGGGTTCGAGAACATTGCCTGGTTTTGGTCGTGTAATGATGCATGGACTCACCTTCCCTACAGGAGTTTGCGGCGTGAAAACCGACTCTGCCTTTGCCGAAATCCTGCGCAAGGAAATTGACCGATGGGGAAAAGAACCCATGGGGGATGCAAGCTGGGACAATACCACAGGCGGATTTGAAACCTTTTTCACATCTGCAGCACGTGTAGGATATGATCCCGATCTCTTGCTGGTTGGATTAAAAGAGAGAATCAGTAAAACAGCTTTACCCAACTTATGGGTTCCTCAATCCGGTGGTGGTATTGAAACGTTAAGCGCAATTCCCTCATGTATTAACGAAATGCTGCTCCAGGGATATGAAGGAATGATCCGTGTTTTTCCTGCGTGGCCGGCAAACAAAGATGCAAGGTTTGCAAATCTGAGAACCTACGGAGCATTTCTTGTTTCCTCCGAAAGGAAAAACAATAAAGTGGGGTACATAAAAATCATCAGCGAAAAGGGAAGAGTGTGTACATTTGAAAATCCTTGGGGAAATGCAAAGGTTGTATTGGAAAGAAATGGACAGAAATCGGAAACCTTAAGTGGAAAGTTGATAAAATTTGAAACAAAGGTAAACGAGACTATATCAATAAAACCTGAGTGAATTGCAAAAGTATCCAAACCGACGCATTTTTTCGATAAAGAGTTGACAAGGAGCGGCGGCGGGTGGCACTGTTAGCCCGATTTCCGGACGCGATTACGACAACACTTTGTATGACACAATCGCGTGCCGGGTGCCGGTGTTGCGCGAGCGCCCGCAGACGAACTCAGTGGAACAGAAAGGAAGCCATGGCAACGTCGAATGACGCGCAGTTTCCCCTGGGTGTGTCCTTTCACACACTTGACCCCGAACAGCGGCTTGACACGATAGGGATCCTCGGCGGCTCGTCGGTGAAGGCGATAGAACTGTGGGAGCCGACTTTCGAGAAAGACGAGGGCCAAGTACAGAAGGCCCGTCGGGCTCTGGCAATGGCGGGCGTCGAGCCCCGGACTGTCCACGCCAACTTCGGTGGTTCATTGGACATTTCCTCGCCTGACCCCGCCATCAGGTCGGCCGGCATGCAGGCCATCGGTGTGGCACTCCGCCTCGCCGTGGGAATAGGCGCCCGCATGGTGATTGTGCATCCCAGTTCCGAGCCGATCAGCGGCGATGCCCGCGATACACGGATGAAGCACGCAAGACACAGCATCGGAATCATCTCGGACATGGTGCGCGATGCGGGATGCCGAGTGGCCATCGAACTACTGCCGCGGACCTGCTTGGGACGGTCTGTTGCGGAACTGCTCAGTCTCCTGGAAGGTATGGACGTCGAAACGGCAGGTGTCTGCCTGGACACCAATCATCTCATGGATGGCTTTGCTTTACTCCCGGAAGTGGTCCGCAGTCTGGGACCGCGACTGTTCGCCTTGCACTGCTCCGACTACGACGGAGTTGACGAGAAGCACTGGCCGCCCCTCCGTGGAGTTATCGACTGGGCCGCTTTCCTCTTGGCGTTGAGGGCCACCGGTTTCTCAGGCCCACTCCATTACGAATCGGCCCTTGACGGGCAGACACCAGTAGAACGACTGGCTTTTCTGGAGACCAATTTCTCGCAACTCATGAAGGCATCGCCGGGTGCCGGGGGTGAGTGATGGACATGTCCTTGCGCCGAAGGTCGGGCGCCACTGCTGGCTTGTCCAGCAGTGCGTCCGTGCCCGTTCTGCAAAAGGCGCTCAAGGATGAAGATTGGCTGGGCCGCTGGGCGGCAAGGGAAGCCATAGAAAAACTCCGTTCGAGCAGGTAAGGCGGAACCCTGTCCTGTTCGTCGCCCAACGTCCGAGGACCCGGACATGGTGCGATTCTACGCCGTCGAGCCGCTGATACATGAGATAGTTGACCTCTGGCTGGAAAACCATCCCGACGCCGTTGGTTAAACCGCCTGACGGCGCGACGGGACCGATTCGCTCACTCCTGTTCCCGTGCCTTCAGCCCGCTGATCGCCTCGAGCGACTCAACCGCTGACTGAACCCAACCGCTGTCCCAGCGGTGCCTGCGCTGCGGTCCGTCCGCATAATGGTGCGGGATGCCCAACTGTGTCAGCAGCGTGTGCGCATCGACCGTGTGCGAGCGAAACGAGTTGTAGCCGAAAAGCCCAAGCCGGGGAGCCGGTCGAAGCAGTGCGGCGCGCTCCCGCAGGAGTCTTGAGATATGATAACGCTCGAAATTGTCTTGCGTTCCGAAGACAGCAGGCATTTCAAACTCATCGGGCCCTGATTTCATCAACGGCGCATCCCAAGCTGCCGCCGCGATGAACAAGTTCGTATGCCGAAGGAGCAGGCTGTACGCGCCCCAGCCGGACTTGCTGAAGCCCAGCAGCATCCGCTTGCGGGCCGGGGGGAATAAGCCGTCTACCGTCGGGATGATGTGGTTCACAAGATAGCTTTCCTGCCGGACCTGCGGGTTGGTGGGGTGATCGGCGTACCAGGGGGGCGGCAGGATTCCACCACCGAAAGATGGTGCGATGACGATCAGGTTGTACGTTTCATGGACGCCCAGGCTCAGGATTGTGTCGAATCCGTCGCCATAGCGGTAGTCGCCGGCCGGCCCCTGCTCGACGGGCAGCACGTACAGGAATCGTGTCAGGGAGGTAACCGCCGCCGAAGGCAGCAGGATTCTCATGTCGTTGACCGTACTGCCCTGGTAGGAGGACGTAATGGGATAATGGCGTACGCCATTGGCGTCGGCGGTCATGGTCCCGATGGTCAGGCTCTCGTCCGATGGGTTCACATGTTCCGTCCGCGCCATCATGCAACCTTTCGGTAGTAGCTCTTGAGCAGCCTGCCCGGCCCAGAGCGAAGCCCGGGAACTCAAGGTCCGCTGCCCAAAGGCCTAGGACCTGGACTTAGGCCGGGGTCGGCGTTATTCGCTCTGGTCGAACATTTTCTGTGCAGCCGCGACAATGTCGCCGACGGACAGATGGACCATTGCGAGCGTCTCTTCCGGCGTGCGGGCGGATTTGGGTATGTTCCGCAGCACGAGGCTATCGACCATTACGCCCAGGTCGCTGCACGCGGCGGCTGCGGTAATTTCATCGGCCAGACCCCCGACGTAGTTGTCTTCCACGACCAGTATCTGCCCCCGGCAGTCATCGCCGATTCGGAGGATTTCATCGGTCTCGACCGGAAGCGAATAGACGTCGATCAGGCTGGCAGACAGACCCGTCTGCTCCTCGAGCGCCGCCAGCGCCTGTCTGACGACGTGCACCATGTATCCGCTGGTTACGATGGCCAGGTCCTCGCCATCGACCAGATGCTTGAAACCGCCGACCTCAAAGGTCTCGTTCTCGTCGTAGATGATGGGCACGTCGGGGCGGTGTGTCCGCATGTAGCACATACCGTCGATGTTGGCCATCAGTTCGGTCAGTTTGAACGTGCTGACGGCGTCTGAAGGAAGCATGACCCGGCAGGCGGGCGCGCCGTCGGCCCGGTGGGTGCGGGCCAGGGCGCGGAAGAACGCCATATCAGTCAGGCCCATCTGGCTGGGCCCGTCTGCCGCCAGCGAGACGCCGGCGTGCGAACCGACAAGTTTGATATTCGCGCTGCCGACTGCCGCCATTTCGATCTGGTCGAATGCGCGGGTGAGAAACTTAGCAAAACTGGAAACGAAAGCCACCTTCCCCGCTGCCGCAAGACCCACCGCCGCGGAAACCATGTTCTGCTCGGCGATGCGGGCCTCGAAATACCGCTGCGGATAGTGGTCGGCGAAGAAGATTGTGAATGTGGAGTTTCTCACATCCCCGTCCAGCGCGACGATGCGATCGTCGGCGCCGAGGGCGTTCAGCGCCGCCCCGTAGGCCCGACGAGTGGAAAGGACTTTTTTCCCGACGGTCTGTTCCAGTCCGACGGCCTTGGTCGCTTCGACGAACGCCCCTGCCGAAAAACCGCCGCAGGCCGGACGAATCACCGGCTTGGGAGCAAATAATTGCGCAACGCGAACGTCCGCATTCTCATCTCCGCCGACGCCCAGTTCGGTCGCTTTGGCGTCCAGGTCGGCTATGGCGGCATCGACAGCCTCGGCTCCGAGGGGTTTTCCGTGACTGTTCTCGACCATAAGTGAACGGACGCCCCAGCCCTTGACCGTCCGGGCGATAATCGCCAGGGGTTTTTCGCCGGTTTTGGCGCTCAGGGCCTCGAATATCTCATCCCAGTTGTGCCCGTCGATGGTACGGATCTCCCAGCCGTAGGCCAGCAGTTTGGCTGCGAGGGCGTCGGGCGACTGCTGCGGGGAGACGTAGGCGTTTTGCGCCTGTCCGTTGCAGTTGAAGATGGCGCGCACTGCGGTGAGTTTGTGATCGACGATAAAATCGAGGGCCTCGGCGATCTGCCCTTCGCGCGCCTCGCCGTCGCCGCAGATGCAATAGATTTTCCGGTCCAGCCCGTCCAGCCGGGCCGCTGCCGCCAGACCCGCCGCCGTCGAAAGACCCTGACCAAGCGAACCGGTCGCCGAATCAAAGAACGGGAATCCGATGGCAGGGTTGGGATGCCCGTCCAGGACCGAATCGGCTGCGCGAAGCGTCAGGGCGTCGTCGAACCGCAATTCCGAAGGCCGCTCCCGCGAACCGACCACACCGCCCAGGTCGCAGTAGGCTGCATAAACGACCGGTACGGCGTGTCCTTCCGAGAGGACCATCCTGTCGGCTGCGCTGTTCCACGGGTTTTTCGGGTCGTATCGCATCGCGCGGTACATCAGTGCCGAGACGATATGCACCAGCGACAGCGCCGTCGATGGATGTCCGCTGCCGGCTTCGGTGCACATCCGGACGATCTGTTTT
The DNA here is from genome assembly GCA_964449105.1 of uncultured Planctomycetaceae bacterium. GTDB lineage: Bacteria > Planctomycetota > Phycisphaerae > SM23-33 > SM23-33 > JAUWNJ01. Next base: position 15,327 of record CAYUYD010000027.1, read on the forward strand.
GCAAGTTGGATTACCTTACGGTCCAGGTCTTTATAGTCTGCCACGCCATATCTCCGATACTTACTCGTGAATCCGCCGAAAAGACAGTCAGCCCGTCCTGCCCGTACGGGCGAACCGATACCCTACGCAATCGCGCCCTTTAAGGCAAGATGATTATCAAAACCTCATCTGTTACAATTTGTCGATTGTCATAAAGTCCGGCAGGGTACATAATCTGCCGGCAGGTCATTGGGTGTTTAAGATAGGAACGATATGTCAGGTTTGACTTCCAAAGCATTTGCCGGAAGGTGGCAGGACAGTGAACTAAAGGAACGGTCCGGTTCACAGGAGCACTTCATCGACCTTTGCCGGATGCTCGGACACGCAACGCCCGCTGAAGCCGACCCGAAAGGCGATTTCT
>CAYUYD010000028.1:0-15153 GCA_964449105.1 uncultured Planctomycetaceae bacterium
AGCGGCAGCAGGGCGATTTGCTCTTCGGCCCTGTGGATCTGTTCGTCGAGGGCGGCGATTTGCTCGGTCAGGATTTGCGCTGCTGCCGGCTCCTGCGTCTGGGCTATCCGCAGCCGGGCCTGGAGACGGCGGCGCTCGGCAAGTAATTGCTCGTGCCTGACCTGAAGTTCAAGGTTTTCGCACTGCAAAAGGACCGGTCCGTCCGGGCCGACCTGCCGACCCGACGGTAGAAAATCCTCCACGAATCCGTCCACCTCGGCGTGGACAATCGAGATGCTTATCGGCTCGACTATGCCCTCGACCCGGCAGCGATCCGGAAACCTGATAAGCCCCACGCCAATAAACACCGCCGCAAGGAAAATCAGTGTACTCGCAACTGCGCGCGGGCGCTGGCGCGCCAGTTCTCCGCTGGTGGCAAGGTAACGGACGAACTTGCCCAACGGTATGCATAGCCAGGTGAACGCCGCCACCAGGCCGAAGGCAATCGCAACTATCGCCAGGGGCTTCGGCAGGCGATCGGTCAGGAACAGCAGGATCATGGTAAAGATAAATATCCGATAGACCGCCGAGGCGATGCCGTAGAAGACGAACCACGCCCGTTCGCCGGATGTGTGGGCGGGATTTCTCGCCTGACGGACGGACCAGACGTAACGCTTGACAAGATAGTAGATGTAATCCTTGGACCGCTGGGCGAGGTTGGGTATCTCCAGCAGGTCCGAAAGGATGTAATACGCATCATATCGCAGCAGCGGGTTGCCGTTGAAAAGCAGCGAGGAAACACCGGCGATGAACATTATGTTGTAGCAAACGGCGTGGACGGCGGTTCCGGAGCGTGTGTTGGCCCAGACGATGGCTGCAACGGCAGCAATGGCCAGTTCCACGAACATCCCAGCGGCCCCGACGATCGCGCGATGCCACTTGCTGCGAAACGCCCATGCGCTGGAGGCGTCCACATACGGCAGCGGCGTGAAGACAAGGAACATCACGCCCATCACGTGGACTTCCCCGCCGCCGGCCAATTGGCCGAACCTCTTACACGCGAAACCGTGACCGAACTCGTGAAAGACCTTCGCCACGACCATTCCAAGGTATAGAAACGGCAGGTTTGCCGGATCAAACACGTTCGAGGCGCGGTTGGCCAGTTCGCCAATCCGACCGACGATAAAATACAGACCGACAGCAATCAGCACCAGCCATAACACCAATCCGTATTTAGTGAAAAACCGTCCAAACACGCCCACCCAGCGGGTCAGAAAATGGTCCGGGTCGATCAGGGGGATACGAGCAAACAGCAGGTTCGCAACGTATCCCTGAACCTCCCTGATCTTTCGCTTGCGGTAGCGTTGCAGCAGCCCCTCGGCGTCCGGCGGCAGTTCCGCAACGAGCAGATTCGATGTGTATAACTGCCCAAGCAGTTGAATGGCCTCGCCCTGAGTCGGAGCCTCGTCGCCAAGTTGTTCATTGCAGATGCGCCAGACCTCCGCGACGGTCTGCCTTCCATCCATCATGGCAACGAAATGGTAGGCTGGCTCGTTCAACCGGAAGAATTGATTGTTTGTGGGGTCCTGCAAGACGTGCCACATCCGCCCGCGGAAGTGCTGGCGGAAGACCTGGACCGTGGACATCAGCCTCGGTCTCAGGCCGGATATGCGATACCAGGACTCGCTGAAGGTGGGGCGTTCAATTGCCAATTTTTTATATCCAGAGCTTCATTCTCAGCCAGTTCACCATTTTGCGGGTCCACAGCCAGGCATACCGCCGTCGGTCGATGTTAACCTTTGCGACGCCCTCCATGCCGGGGCGCATCCATGAGTGGGTCTCCAGCAGGCGCACACGGACCTTGAAGATGTTTCGTTGGTCGATGACCTCGGCCACAGGATTAATCCGCTCTACGACGAATCGAAATCGCTGATCTGGATATGACGCCGCCGCAAGTTCGCCTTGCTGACCTTCCTTTACCTCCGCGATTTCATCTTCAGGAACGGACAGTTCCGCACGAAGCGATTCGAGCGGGGCGACCTCGAAGAGCACATCGCCTATCTTGACCGGCGCGCCGATTTGGCGCTTCAGGTCGCCCGTAACGACGCAGCCGGATATCGGCGAGACGATTTGGGCCTTGCCGATGCGATGTTCCAGAAGGCGAATCTGTGCGGAGACTTTATCGGCCTCGGCGCGGGCGATCTGGGCCTCGGCCGTCTTGCCGTCACGCATTGACGCATCGGCCTGCTTGAGAGAAGCCAGACGTTCGGCCTTCGCCGCCGACAGTTGCAGACGCAGTTCAGACGTATCCAGCCCGGCAAGGACGCTCTCGCCGGCGATGACCGTATCGCCGGGGACTACCGAAACGCTCTTTAGAAATCCGTCGAACGGGGCGGGAACGACCTGCTGCTGCGTAGCCTCAAGCACGAAGGACGCATCAGCCCGGTAATCGCCCTTTGCGAATATCAGGAACGCCAATGCCGCAAAAATCAAAATCGCGACGGCCTTCGTCCACGTGTGCTTCGGACCGACCAGCGTAGCCGCCGCCTTGCGCGCCGCACCCGCAGCCTTCGCTCCGAACCATCGGTCGTTCTCATGCAGGTTCGCCAGCCGGGCCGTGCACAACTCGCACGTCAGACGAAGCGGTTCAATCTCATCAAGAACCATCGGTCTGTCCGACGACCGCTCGACAGTCAGCACTGCCACCGGTTCGCCGGACCTTCGCAACGGAAGACTTACCACCGCCGTCGGGCCGTGGCGCTTCGACAACTCACCGGCAGACCGGCTGACGCAGGTTGCTTCCGGCGACGGCGGATAAGCAACCTCCACGTCCTGGTCGAGGCACTCCTCCATCGCCGCCTCGATGTCCTGGACGATCTTCATCTTCCGGCTGAACTTCTCGGTGTGGCTCATCGCTTCGAGCCGGACGTAACGACCCTTCAGAAAACCAAGGCCCACCCGCTCGCACTGCCAGCGAGAAGCCATCTCGTTACAAAGCGCCATCGCCGCACCGGTAAAGCGGTCCTGTTCGTTCACCACCGCCAGGACCTCCATCGCCGTCCGCAGACGAGCAAGATCGGTCTGGCGTCTCTGAAGCAACAGTCGCATCTCGTAAAGGCTCAGCAGGCTGATGGTCAACTCCAGCCTCTCCCTACTGGCCGATATGGAAGCCTTATCGGCAGTCTCAACGACAAAGGCGCTCAGACCGCTGATGCCCTCATGGTCAGTTTTCAGGGGAATCATTACGAGGTGCCGCTGTGCCGGCTGACCGTAAAGATCGTCCGGGCTGTGGAGAGGTTTTACTGTCGTTGCTCCTGCCAAGATGACCCGACCTGCCGATTCTGCCGCCTGCGCCAGCCAGACCGGCGCAGGAGATCTTTCGGTGGGCGGAGGAAAGACGGCTAACACCTCCATCCGACCATCCGCTCCGGGCCTCAGGATCGCCCCGCCACCGGCGGCGGCCAGACGACACTGAACCGCAAGAAGGCTGCTGAGGAATTCCGCGGGAGCCCCCTGGAATCGGCTCAGACGGTCTATCAGTTCCGTCGTGGAAGCATCACCGTGCCACTGCTGTTCGCTTTGTGCGCCGTCGGCGGCCATAGTCATTTACCCATCCCGTAAAACTCACCTCGCCGCCAATGGCAGCCTACAGGCCGTTCTTTCGTCGTTTGGCTACGTCCATTTCCAACTCGCCAAACTGCTCTTCGTGGCGGCGAATCAACTGGCTGAGTGTAATCGCCAGACGCTTGGCCGAGTAGTAATTCATGATTACGCGATCATTGACCCGGAAGATAATCTCCGGCTGGTCCTGCTGTTTTGCCGGGGGGTTGACCAGATTCAGCCCAAAGTCCAGCATGACCTCCTCGGCGGTGCCGTTCGTGCGGAACGCGTTGGCATACGAGGTTTGCATGTTCCGCTCATCAATTTGAAGCCGGACCTGCCGCTGACCTGTCTGCTCGCGCGCCTGCTCTTCAATCGGTTTTTCGTCCCGTTCATCCGATGATGAGGCGTTTGGTTCTTTTACCATTGGCTCCAACTCCCTTATTCGCCATACGCCGCAGCGCACGGCATTGTGCCTGGCCGCCGTCGGAATCAGCCGATTTACCATCGGCACGGCGACGACTGTTATTTTTCATGACTTTACCGACCCTTTTAAACCGCTTTCCGATGCGGGTTTCTCACTGCGGGCCTTATTCGAATCTTCGCTCTTGTCCTTTGCAGATGGCGTGAAACCAACGCGAACGTGCTCCCCCGCAGGCCGACCTGTCGGATTGGGAACCTCCACACGAACCATCAGCGTGTTGCTGGCTGCGTCGGCTACCGATGCGATGTGAACGACCTTACCATCTGCGGCTTTTCCGCCGGTCTCGTCCCCGCCAGCCGGTAACGAACGGTCTGTTTCATCTTTCATGCTGTCAATACCATCTGCTTTATCAGCATCATCCACCGTGGCGAATTCAACTACCGCCCTCTGACCATTTTTCAGTAATCGGGCATGGCCCAGCGGAACCGGAACATCAATCCATAATGGGTCAATGTTGACTATTCGGATTACATCTTCCAACGCATCGACAGATTCGCCGGCCTTTACAAAAACACGCTCCACCTTGCCCGCGATCGGGCTTGCCAGACGCATCCGATCTATCTGTAGTTTGGCCTCGTGGAACTTGCGATTGTCCTGCTCGCGCTGGAATTGCGCCAGTTTCAGCGACAGTTCGGCGATCAGAACGTCCAGTTTGGCGGTCTCGACTTCCAACTCCGTAGAAGCGCCACGCTCGGCTGCCCACTCGATCCTCTTTAGATCCACCTTCTTCTGGTCCAACTGAGCCTCGGCCGCTTTGACGCGGATAGTGTCATCCGCCTGGGCCTTGAGTTGTGCCAGTTGCGCCTGTTCGGCGTCGTCGTCCTGCTTTACCAACACTTGGCCAACTTTGACCGTATCGCCCTCCTTGACGAGAATCTTCACAACCCCTCCCGGCCTGACAAATGAAAGAGTTACATCCCCGCTGGGTTTTGTAATGGCCCCAACGCCGCCGTCAGCCCAAAGCGATGTCGGGCCCGCCAACAATGCAAATAATGCCATCCAAATTCCCGACTGTATCTTTGCCATCAGCCAGCCCCATTCCTTATCGCTTCGCCAGATTACAATCCATTCCAAGTATCGCAGAAAAACAGAATTATGGAAAGTGTGTTTTTATGAATCCTTGCCGGCGCCCATCAACAACCGGAACCCCCGCGGGATTACAGACAAATGACGGGCAGACCTCCAAGGGAAACCTGCCCGTCGCACTTATTTGTTCGCATCCGTCGCCTTACGAGAACCACTTCAAAAGCAGGTCCGCCGTATCGACATCGCCGGTCGGAAATTCTGAGCTCGTCAACGGAGCCGTGCCCAGTTCCATCAGCCCGCCGAGATCCTCCGATCCGGGAGCATAGGCCATGAGAGCCACGCCCTGGTTGGAATCATCAGGCGTGACCGGGTCGTTGTCCGGGTCGTCCGGTGAAGTGTGCAGAATGGTCGGGTATAGATTGTATTCCACAAAGTCCGTAGGCTGGTGGTTCAGGCCAAGTGTGTGCCCCAGTTCATGGGCGGCGGTATTGGCTAGCGCCCGACTCATCATGTTGAGTTTTACGGTATTGCTGCCGGCAGTAATATACGAAACTTCCAGAGTATAGTAATTAAAGGTCCCGGTAAAGACGAGGGCGTTGTCGGCCTTTGACTGACCGGCCACGTCAATATCGCTGGCAATGCCCAACAAAAGGCCTGGTATGCCGGTGAAGATGGCGTCATCCGCATCGCCGATGAAGACGGTCGTGAAGTCCGTCTCCGGGTCCAGTCCCTGGGTTTCGGGATTGACGGTGGTGAACCAGAATCCTTCAGTGGCGGCCAGGTAAGTCGCCCAGTCAGCCGGGTTGCCGGCGTCGATACGCTGCACGGTCAGTGCGCCCAGCGGATTGCTTGCGGGGGTGTTACTGAAGATGCTGATGATGTTGTCAACGATCCCCGTTACGCCGGCGCCGCCGTTGATGATGTTGTTCTCGTTACCGTCGAGCGACGTGTCGATATCGGCCAGGTCGAAGGCATCCACGCTTATATCCTGTCCGACCATGTCATTGTACTTGGTGGCGGTTCCGCCGGAGAAACACAAGTACACCAACTGTTTGGGGTCGTTTGCGCCCAGGTTGTTGTTGTTATCGCCGATGTTATTGCTGACGTAGGCGATCTGTTCATCGACCGGCAGAGCGCCGCCCAGGTCGCTCACCAGATTGGTGTCGCTGGACGACCAGGTCGCCTTAAGCTGGTAGGTCCCAGCCGACGGGAACCAGGTAAACAGAGACGTCGTAACCACAACGAAGTATTCGCCCGTATCAGGCAATTCAAAGGCCTCGAAAAGGCTCTCGTTCGGCAGTATCGTGTACTCATACCGAGCCAACGCCTCGAACGTGTCGTCGCTCGTGTCGCCCGGCGTGCCCTGATCGTCGCGGAAGAACACAGCCATTTCCGCCAAAGGCGTGCCGATGTATTCGATGCTGAAGAATTGGTAGGCGCTGGCAGCAAAACTGAAAACGTCCGTGTCGTATGCGGTATCGAACATCCCGCTGAACAGCGCCGTCCCGCCGTCCAGCGTCAGCGGGATCGTCGGAAGCATACCAGGATCCGCGAACGTGTCGGGCGCGTCGGTGAATATGCCGGCATAGACGAAGTCGCCGCCGGGGTTATTGTCGCCCGTCGGGAACGCGCCGGAGTATTCGCCGTTGAGTTGGTTGCTGTTGTTGTCCTGCAGGGAATCATACGCCGTTACCCTGAAAAAATCGCCGACAGCCAGCGAATCCCACGTATCTGTGCTCATATAGAGCGTTACGGAATAATAGGCGTCATCGTAAAGGATGGTCAAGAGGCCTGAAACGTCCGTGTTGTCGCCCAGCGTAGCGAAATCGTTATCGACCGAGGCTATCACCTCAAACGCCGCCGGCACGACGGTGCTGGAATTCATCGGGTGATTGAACTCCATGACGAAAGAGTAGGGTGTTATCGCTACGTCGGTGATAACCAGGTCGCCGGGCAGGCCGACCGTGGCCATAGCAACCCTGGCGTTGCCGTTGAATGCAAACGGCTGGTTTCCGTGATAAGTTACTCTAGGCGTGTTGGAAGCGGCATAGACGCCGTAGGACTCATTCATATTGCCGGTTCCGACGATGTCGCCGGTAACCCGCACGTAGCCTATCGTGGAGGTGCCGAACACCAAATCGTCGGAGGTGCCGACGTATCCATCATCGCCCGGATCCACGCCGGCGGCGATGGTAGAGGCAATCATGTCCCCACCGATGGTTACCCTGTTGATCTTGCCGCCCAGCACATGATCCGTGTTGCCCGCATTAAGCGTCCAGCCGTCATTAAGGGTAAACGCGTCGATCTGGAGATTGGCAGCCTCCCCGCCGTTAATCGCGTCATAACCGGCGTCGCCGGGGTTAAAACCGGCGAAGATCCAACTGGAATCCATGTCGCCGCGGACAGTGGCGGTGGTCAGATCGCCTGAAGCGGCCACCAAAGCACCGTTCATACTGCCGACAGCCATGCTCCTGATGTTGCCACCGGACCACGCTCGCCCGCTCATTTCGCCCCTGACGTACAGCCTGCTCATATCGCCCAGAGTGCTCAGCAGGCCGCTGAAATCGCCTCGGCTCACGTTGAAAGAGCCAATTCCGGCGGCAGTGCGGTAACTGGTGTCGGCGGCGCCGCCGAAATCGCCTGCGCTTATTGTAACCGTGCTGGTCTGTCCGCCGCTGTATGTAACGAGATTCCCGCCGGAATCCAGCAAGGTCTGGCTGGAGATGTCAACCGTGCCCGTCAGACCGTTTCCGACCCGCAGGGTCGTCAGGTCGCCACAATACACATCCACGTCGCCTGAGAGAGTTCCACCCACAGTCAGACTTCGAATGGTTCCCCATGACTCCAGGGCGCCGCTTAAGTTGCCACTAACATTGACGGATGATTGACCCGTGCCCAGATTGACGGCGGCTCCGAGGTTTCCGTTGACCGTCAGCCTGGTTGTCGAATCCGCCTGGAGCGCGCCGGAGTTGTAGTTGCCCGTAACGGTCAAGGTTCCGACCTCGCCCGCATCGATCGCAAAGTTCGTCAGGTCGCTAAGCCTGACGGTGCGGACCTTGCTCGGAAGATTCAGTGCGCCTCCGTTGGCCAGATTCGACACCCCAAGCGTTCCTACCGCGCCGTCCACGGTGAGATTGTTGACGGCAACATCGCCGGTAACCGCAAGCGATATTAATGACGAATCGTCACCGCCGATGATATCGAGCGTCGGGCCTCCGACGCCTACGTAGGTCACCTTAAGGGCGCTTCTGCTCGTGGTCCGCTCGAAGGTGATTGTGTCGGTTATCGCATCGTACTCGGCGATTCCGGCGCCGGTCAGGCTCAGCGTCAAACCTCCCGATACCAGAGTGTTTCCGACGCCGGACAGCGGGCCGAAAACGCCCGGTCCCGGTACTATCGTAACAGCGGGAATTCCCTCCCACGTGAATGCGCCGGCGGCAATTGCAGCCGCGTTGAACCTCGTATCAATGCCGGTTTCGGCAAGAAGTTCGTTGGTTGCGGCAAATGCGCCGCGGACATATCCTCGCCCTATGTTGCTTGTCCCGTTCGCCAGGTCGTTATCCGCCGCAGTCGTGAAATCGGCGTCCACGCCGGGTCCGACACCGGCGGCAAGGACGGAACCTGTCATCGCGCCACGGACACTCAGGTAAGTCAGGCTGCCGGCGTGCAACCTGTCGTCTCCGCCGCCGATTGCGTAGTCCGGACCAACGTCCAGGCCGGCCAGGATCATGGAGTTCGTCATGTTTCCGGTTATGGTAACCGTGCCTATATTGCCATAGGAGGAGACGATCGAGTTGTCCAGGGAGGCCGCCATGATCCTTGAGATCGGTCCTCCGGAACGAATCGTCGTGTTCAGAATATTTCCGGCGCCCGTTCCTCTAACCATTACGGTGGTGATGCCGGTTTCCGCCCAGACATTTCCGGTCAGGTTTCCGCCGATAACATACACAGTGCCGATGCCCTTGCGCGAAATCAGGTCCGCGGTCAGGTCGGTGCCGCTTGTATAGACCCTCCCTATTCCGCCGCTGGCGTAAAACTGGTGACCGGCGGCTATAACGACATTGTTCAGGTATATATAATCTATGCTTCCGTTCTCGGCAATGATGTCGGCGTCCAGCGTACCGTTAAAAAGATTGAGCGACCTTATGTTGCCGTTGGTCGCCGTAATTTCGCCCGATATGTTTCCGTCGCGGACATAAACGCTGCCGATGGATGCCGCCTTCAGGTCGCCAATCACGTCGCCGCCGAACACCCTGACGTAACCAATGCTTCCATATCGGCTCTCGATGTTCCCGACGATGTTTCCGCCACGCAGGTAGATGCCCCGGATCGAGCCGCCGACCGTCAAGTCGGCGAAGATGTCCGTTGCCGTCGGAATGTACAACGTCCCGAGGGTTCCGGCGACATTCAGGGAGCCGTATGGAGTTCCGCCGAGCAGGCCGCCAAGCCCGCCTTTAGTCGTAAAGTTAGTGAGGTTCCCGGAGGTTCCGAACTTGCCGTAGAGCGTCCCGGCGATGTAAACCGTGCCGACGTTTCCGCCCACGCTCACATTTGCGAACAGGTCTCCGGGCGCGCCCGTCAGCGCATTAATCCGCATGCTGGTCAGGTTGCCCCAGATTTCAATCTGCTGGGTGCTGCCGAAGACGCTTGGGTCGTCGCCTATCCATCCGCCGGCGACGAAGCGGCTGAGCGTGCCTCCCACCCGCAGTTGGCCTGCGAATTCCCTGGCCGATTGAATGAGAGTTACATTGCCGTCGGCGCCGCTGCCTAGTGTGGAAATGCTTGCACAGATTGAGCCGGTCCTGGAAACGACCGACCCGATGCGTCCGCCTGATGTAATCTCTCCGTTGATGTCGCCGTTGACCGACAGCGACCTGAGGTATGCCACGGTCGGACCCTGGAGTATCAGCGTGGAATCAAATTCCCCCCTGACGGTCATGCCGCCCACTGTGCCTGCGACGGTAAAGAAGTTATCGATGAAGTCGCCGCCGACGGAAACACTGTTAATCGCACCCACAAGCGACACGTTGTCGAATACATCCCCGGTGGCCGATATCGTGCCGACCGTTCCGGGCATGTGTATCTCGTTATCATAAAGATTTCGCCCGCCGAGCAACCTCATCCCATCCGTACTGCTGAAAAAGGTATTGCCGATGTCCCCATTCGGCGCCAGGGCGCGAACATATCCGATGCTCCCGCCGTTAGTGCTCAAACTGCTGTTATGCAGCCCGGGGCCGCCCGCATACACATAACCGATGCCAAAACCATCGGCCGGCGCGCTTGACCCGACGATAGTGGTGAAACTGATGCCGTTGGAATCGACGCTGGTGCTAACGGTTCCGACGTACAGACCATGAATCTCCGAACCCCTGATCTCCGCGCCCGGGCCTGAGAAACTCACTGTCCCAATACTGCCGGTTATGAGGACGCCGCCCGCGAACGCCTGGAACGAATCCAATTTCGCGCCAAAGATAAGGGCGGTGCAGGTTGCTCCGCCGGTTCCGATGACCCGACCGACAGCATCGACCGGCACCGGGTTCCCCAGGGCATTGATTGTTACATCGTTGGATGCGCCTATGATGGAGCCGTTCAACTCATGGAATATCCGGTTGTTGGCGACATATCGCGGTCCGGACACGGTAACCGTGCCTATGGACATGGTGGACATGATGGCCGCCCGCGCAACGTCCGCCCCGCCGTCGTCGGCCAGACCGTCGCCGACATCTATGCTGTCAATCCTCGTCTGCGACCAGACTATTCCGGCCACGCCATCCCATGACCCGCTGGACGTGATCCTGTCCGAATTGACGATAACATTCCCGATCTTGCCCGTCGCGCGCAAGTCGCCAAGAGAACCCTTCACCGACAGATTGTCGATGTCCCCGACCATCAGGCCGTTAACCGTACCGTGGAACCACCCGTACTGCGGCTCATCCTCTACGTTCGCGGAGACCGGTGCCGTATCGTGGCCTGGCAACCAGGCCCCCGTGGAACCCGTTAAAGGTCCGATGCTGCCGGAGATGGTAAGGTTCTGGATATTGCCGAAACTTCCTGAAACCAGATCGCCGGGAGTGCTGTTGACCAGGGACTTCACGTCGGCGTCGGTGTGGACGTAGTAAAGGTCAACCCGATTACCGCTGAACGAAATGGTCGAGTCTGCGTTCAGTCCGGTCAGGTCCAGGTCGCTTAACTGAACGACGCCGGTTGCACTAAACGACATGGAACCGTTAGCCGTCATCCTGGCGATCACGCCTCCAACGCCCAAACCGGGGTAGGCGTCGTCGTCCACGCCGATGTAGATGAAGGAATAGGTCGGCACGAACGTCGTCCCGTCAACAGTCGTGGCGATGGGGGTTACGGTGAGGCGTCCGCCGCCGTCGTCGTTAAGTATCGTGCTATTTCCGCCCGAATAGACCGTGGGCTGGGCAATTGCAATATACGAGCCATAGTTGGTGTAAATGTCGCCTCCAACGTTAACGTACCCGATGTCTCCGCCCGGGCCGTGAGACAATTGCGGAATGCCGAATACGCTGCCCCAGTCCCCGGCGACATTTATAAGGTCCAGGTGCCCGGCGGGACCGATGCGGTCACTATTCACCGCCAGGGTTACTCCGCCGAAAAGCCCCGCGACCTCGAGCACGCCTATGCTTCCGGTTGCGCCCAAGGTTCCGTCATCAATGTAATTTCCCGCAACGTAAACGTTCTGAATAAAAGCGTTGTGGTTATACCGACCATCCCCGTAGCCGGCTTGAACGTCGGCGCTAAGTGAACCGGACGTCGAAGCCACCAGGCCTATATTCCCGTCCGACGCAACTGCGTCATAAGTCATACCGGCGCCGACCGTACCCGCCTTGTAGGCAATAATGTTGCCTCCGGCAATCCCGGCGCCGAAAGTTCTGGCAACCACAGCGTACGTGTTCCCGCTCACCACAACTGCGCCGAGGTTTCCGCCGTTACGAACGCTTACATTCGGCGTCTTCGGCCGATCTGATGAATCGTATTCATCAAGTCCCGTTCGCAACAGTCCGTAGTAATCCCCCGTCACGCTTACCCCGCCAAGATCAGCGGCAGTACCGTTTGCGATGACGAGGGTATAATCCCCGCCCCATAAAGGCGGAGCAAACACGACGAGGTAATAGACATCCGCCGCCGGAGCGGTGAATATTATGGGTTTCTGCGTGAAGCCGCCGGAACCCAGATTACTGTCTTCCAGTGTTTCGTATCCCAGCGAGTCCATAAAGCGACCGCTGGAGTCATACAAGTGAGCGGCCATCATCGACAGGAAAAAACTCTGAACCGAGTCAATCGTAACGGTCTGCCCTGCCTTAAGGGGAAGGGCGTACCAGTCTTCGCTGGGGGCTCCTTCGCCGGCCAGGCTGCCGCTTACCCGGAAATTGCCCGTTGGATGAGAAATGAACTGGGCGTTTGCCTGGCTGTTATTGTCGTAATCCACCAGATAGCCGCTCATCCAGGCTGCGTCATACTCCACGGCCGTGAGACCGGTGGATACGACTTCCAATTCCTGAATGATACTCTGCGGCGCCGACACATCAGGTTCATTGCCCGCCTGGACAAACGAATAAAACGTGCCGCTCCTGCTGTCGATTTCCCCAATGGAGCCACCGGCGATAATCCAGGAATCCGGTTCTCCTGCGCCGTTTCTTGGCGTGGCGACATCGGTCCCCACCGGAATGCCCCCGCCGCCGGAGCGCAGAATCACGTTGCCGATGTTGGTCGAAGATTCGATCCTGCCCCAGAGGAACCCCATCTCCACCAGTTCGATGCTTCCCCCGAGATTCTGCAGGGACCCTGCCACAGTCCCGCCGATAATAATCCTGCCCATGTCGTGACCGGAGGGCGCATCGGATGAGTCAATCAGGATCAAATGATAGATCGAGGCGATGGGGGCAGTGGAGTACAGACTGAGGGGGTCGCCGGGGATCGACGAAAGACTTGTCATACCCACCGTGCCGACCGGCTTGAGAAGAGTGCATGTGCCCGTGGTCGTGTCCGCCGTGTAGAGCGTGTCGGTCGTTACAGCGTACAAAGTGGTTCCGTCGGTTACGTCAAAATCGATTCCGACGATGCCCGTAACGCTCAGAGTCGCAACCACGCTGGTCGTCGCGGTCGTCGTGTCTATCAGTACCAGTTCATCGGTAGCCGGATTCAAGCCATACAGATCGCCGGCGCCGTCGAACGCCATTGAGGAAAGGGCGGCGATGTCCAGGGGCGTGGCGACGACCTGCGTAACAGTACCGGTGGTCTTGTCGATCGTGATCAGGAAAGGCCCCGCCGGAACGGGGGTCGGCGCGTTAAGCGGGTCCAGGCTGGAAAGCGTGCCGATTCCCCAAAGCGTTCCCGTGCTGTCGGCGACAAGGGCGGTTACGTCCACATACCCCATCGCAGGGTCAACCGAGTCGAACAACAAACCCATCTTCGAAACGGTACCGCTTATGGTTGAATGAACCAGCGTTGAGCTCATCGGGATGCAGACCAGGCGGTAGGCGTCGGGCTTGCTTGTTGACCACAGCATCCCCGGTTTGGTGGCGTCAAAGCCAAGTGACGTAAGATCAGTCATCGTGGTGCCGCCCAGCAAAACGCTGCTTGCCGGCGTAGTCATGTCTATCTCGTAAACCGCGTTGGGGACCAAGCCGTAAAGAACCTCGTTGACCCCGATGGTCATGAACTGAAGGCCTGCGAATCCGCCGGTGGGAAGGGCGCCGACGGCGGCAGTAACTCCGGTAGCCGGGTTAACCGAGTAAAGGTTGCTGTCGGCAGAATTCACGCCGTAAAGCAGCGTTCCGGTGGAATCAAAGGCTATGCCCGTCAGGTCGGCGACCGCGCCGCCAATGGCGGGGCCTGCTGTTACGACACCCGTGGTCGTGTCGATAGAGATCAGATAGCGGTTGGCATCCGGCGCGCCGTTGAGGTCTTCGGCGGTGGCGACGCCGTAAAGCGTAGCGCCGCTGAAGTCCAGGGTGGTTATGTCCTTGTAAACGATGGTATTTCTGACACTGTCGGTCAACCCCGCGACCCAGGAAGCGCTTCCGGCGGTATCGTCAACCGATTCCAGCGAAGCACCCATTGATATTTGAGCAAGCGAGTATCCGCCGCTGCCATCATCGACCGTGGTGAACAAGTAGCCGGGCCTGGTGCCGTCGTAGGCCAGGGACGTAAGGTTGGTCAACCCGGTTGCGTTAAGGAGCGTGGCAACGGCAGTGGCGGTATCGATTTCGTAAAGACCGCCGGTACCCATAACGCCATAGAGCGTCCCGTTCGGATCGCCGGCGGCGTAGATGAAATCGATGCCTATTATTCCCGCCGGCAGGGCTGCTCCGATTGCCGTCGCGACGCCGGTGGCCGTGTCAATGGTTACAAGACGGTCGGCGTCGATAGCATACAACGTACCGTTGGCATCGAAGGCAAGCGTGGTAATGTTGGTTACGCCGGTGATAACCGTGCCCCTGGTAACGATGGCGGTGGCGGGGTCGATCGTAATCAGGTAAGGCCCAGCCGGAACGGGCGGAGTGGGTACAGCGGCAGTGTCGGTAACCGTGCCGACGCTATATAACTTCCCGTCGATCGGGTTGAAGTCCATCGCCCGGATGATATCATACCGCCAGGTGGCTTGGATGACGTCTCGCAACTCAGCGCCGACTGTAACGGTCCCCCCCGGCGCATCGAGGCTTATCAGCCGATGCGTGGCTTCATCGACGGCGTAGAAATAACTGCCGTCGGTTGCCACTGCCAGGGCGCGCACGTCCGTACCCAGGAACGCGGCGCTCGTCCAGATAGACGGTCTGGTCCCGTTGTCAACGGCGAACATGTTGCCGACCGCATCGGCGGTAATTGCCTGCACGTCGCTGCCAAGCCCGTCGGTTGAACCGTCGCTGACAATGTTGCCCGTATATGGGGCATTGTCCACGACGTACGCGTCGGTCCCGTCGGAAGCGACGGCCGAGACGTTAGTGCCAACCCCCGTTCCCCCAACCGAGGTAACCAGGGTGTAGGCGATATCAGCCGAAACGGTGATTCCGGCCCTCGCCGTCCCGCCCGGAAAGACG
>CAYUYD010000029.1:0-14716 GCA_964449105.1 uncultured Planctomycetaceae bacterium
TCCTTGTTTTCCTGCCCGCACCTGACCTGTTACGGGAAAGGAAGCGTTTCCATAAACGTTACCATCCGATAGTGCGCCGCAAGGAGATCCAGGCACACAATGATTATAAAATACATCGGCAGCGCCACAGCCGCCAGCACGAGCGCCCACTCAACGGTCGCCTGACCGGCGTCGTCGGAAACGATATTCCCGAGTCGAGCGAAACCGCAAGCGGTTCGGCTCTGTAACATCAAGGCGCTCATATGAAAATCTCCCGCGTAAAATCCATCTGTTTCCGCAGGACACGAATCCGCGGATCGTCTCCGAAAACAGATTTGGCGCCTGTCCAGACCAGCCAGCCTACACTGGAGTCGGACTTCTCGTCCAATTGATACGTGAACATATCCGCGACGTGATACCGACCTTCATCGTCAAGGGGAAGGACTTCGGCAATTCGCGTTATCGCCCTTCGACCGTCGCTGAATCGCGTTACCTGGACCATCACGTCTATCGCCGATGCCACCTGGGCCCGCAGCGCGTACAGCGGAAGGTTCACGTTCGACATCATGCACAGCGTCTCCATCCGGCTAAGCGCATCGAGGGGGTTGTCGGCGTGAAGCGTGCTCATCGAACCGGCGTGTCCTGAGGTCATCGCCTGGATAATTTCCAGCGCTTCTCCGCCGCGGCATTCGCCTATGATGATACGGTCGGGCCTAAGGCGGAGCGACGAACGGAACAGGTCACGGATTGTTACCTCGCCACGCCCGTAACGGTCGGCGCTGCGCGACTCCAGCGTAATAAGGTGGTCCTGCTGAAGGGCGAGTTCGGCTGAATCCTCAATTACCACTATTCGCTGGTGATCGGGAATGAAGCTGCTGAGGACGTTCAGAAGGCAGGTCTTGCCCGACGACGTACCGCCGGCCACAAGAAGGTTCTTCTCGCCCAGCACGGATATTTGCAGATACTCCATCGCCTGGCGGGTCCAGGAACCGAGTTCGACAAGATGCTCGGCATCGAACATGACTTTGGCGAATTTCCGAATGTTCATTGTCGTACCACGCCGACTGAGCGGAGAAAGAATAACATGCACGCGAGATCCGTCCGGCAGGCGGGAATCCTGAAGCGGATGCTCGGGAGTCAGGCGTTTACCGGTGAACTGGAGGATATTGTTGACCGCGGCGGTAAAGGCCTCCTTACTGCTGAACTTCACATCGGTACGAACCAATTCGCCGTTTTTCTCGATGTATATCTCGTCGGGCGTGTTAATCATAATCTCGGAGACCGTCGGATCGTTCAGAAACAGCACAACGGGAGCGAGAAAATGATTGATGGTAACCGAAAATATATCCGATCTAGCCATGACTATCGCTTCCGAACCGCCGAGAACCCAGAACCCAGACAATCAAACCCGGGCATCAGGCGATTCCTCTATACTGTTAAACGCGCCTAATACTGTAAATATTCGCTTCTATCCTTATTTAAGTGTACATCGGCACAGAGCGCCGGACAAGTTGAATATCCCTATTTCGGCATTAGGCATTTGGCATTGGTGGCCGATGGTCGTTGCGCATCATGAAAAATGCTAAATGAAAAATGTTAAATGATAAACGACGCAATCTGACGCGGAGCAGGCATTTGGCATTTTTCATTTATCATTTTTCATTATCTGCCGTAGCATTTTATTGAATCGTGGAATTAAACAGGAATAAACCTTCACAAACGCACTACGCCCAATGACAAATGCCGGGCGTTTTAAGAAAATGGGAGGACAGGCTGGGTTCATCTGGTGTATATTATGCAGTCGGAAGACCTGATAGTGTTTCTGGAGAGGTGCCAGAGCGGCTGAACGGACCGGTCTCGAAAACCGGTGTACCTTAGGGTACCGTGGGTTCGAATCCCACCCTCTCCGTTGAGTACGAGAAGAAAAAAAAGAATAGCGGGATTATGGGGATTACTGGATTTTTTTCGATTTTGGATTTTTTATTTTTGATTTCACGAAAAAGCCATCCCGCTGCAGGCGGGTAGGCCCCAATCGAAAATCAAAAATCGAAAATCAGAAATCCCTATAATCCCGCTATCTTTCTTCAGCAACAGACCGACACAGAATCTCATAAAAATCGCTGTTTTCCGGCTCGAATTCGATGGTGTGAGCAGCGTCAAGCCGGCGGATTCGCACAGGTCTGTCAGCCAGCCATTCCAGCAGGTCGCATGTGGCGTCGTTGTCGATGATCCGGTCCCGACCGGCAAGGATCAGCGTCGTTGGAACCTTCAAGGCCCGCTCATCCGCGCGAGCGATAATCCGGTCCAGCCTGGCTGAAGCATACAGAAATCGGGCGGTGGCGCGATGCAGGCGATGCGGGTCGTTTTGCAGATACTCCCGCATATCAGGATTGTCCGTAAAAAGTGACACATCATTGAGCGGGATATCGAAATATCCACCAGGCCTGAAAATCATGGCCAACAGTATTGCCAGTTTAGTCGGTATCGAAACATCCACCTTCGGCATCAGTCCCGGCGCGACGAGCGTCAGCGAATCAATGTTTCCGCCCCCTGCCCGCAGTGCGTATGCCGTAAGCAGTTTCCCGCCCCAACTGACGCCAAGCAGGGCAACACGTTCGGCGCCGGTCGTCTCCATGACGTATCTGACGGCTGCGCCAACGTCATCGAGGAGTTGATCCGCCGAGTCGGCGTCGCCCCTCCGCGCCGCTGAAGTCCCGCTTCCGCGGCGTGTTACCTGAAAAACGTCGCTGCCGGCGCGCCCGAGCGCCTGGGCTGAACCTGTGAACCAGCCGGGATGAGACTGGATACCGTGGGCGTACAACACCGGCGGCCCGGTTTTATTGCCGGGATGATGATGCAGCACGGGCGTCTCCGTCCCGTCGGGCAGTTTCAGCAGTTCGGACGTTACGGGCACGTCGTCTGAAAGTCGGCTTGCAAAGGTCAGTTTTTTGGAATTGGACACCCGTTATCCCTATAATTAGAGTTAAAGCCATTCTGCCCCATTGCCGATGCGTGATTTTATGGAGCCTGACGGAGCCGTTATGCAAATACCATCCGACGAGAGTTGGCCTGTGCCTGCGCGATTGTGGAGGTGGGTCAGACATGCCCGCGGCAACCCCATCGCCCGCCGCAGCAGGCGGGTGATACTTATGC
The DNA here is from genome assembly GCA_964449105.1 of uncultured Planctomycetaceae bacterium. Taxonomy (GTDB): domain Bacteria; phylum Planctomycetota; class Phycisphaerae; order SM23-33; family SM23-33; genus JAUWNJ01. The sequence goes on from CAYUYD010000029.1 coordinate 3,133, forward strand.
TCATACTGCTCTGGATAGCCAACGCCTTCGACCTGATCTTCACACTCCTTGCCGTCAGGATCGGCGGATTCCAAGAAGCAAACCCCATCGCGGCACCACTGCTGAACGATCCCGCCCTGCTTGCAACCTTCAAGATTCTCGCTGTGTTGTTCGCCTCAATAATCATTTTCAAATTCCGAAGACGCCTTTTGACCGAGATCGGCTGCTGGGGACTATGCCTGACCTATACGCTGCTTTCGATATGGTGGCGGATTTACCATCATTAGCAATCAGCAATCAGCCGCTAACTTCGTCGCCTTGGTCTTTACTGATGGCTGACTGCTGAACGCTTCTGTTACAATCTTTTTTCCGTCTTCATTTCCGTTCGAACAGAGGCCCGTAGGTCGCCGGTTCGATGAGCCTGCCCCTGCCGTATTCAAACGGTTTGGGGCCCAGAAGAATGGGTCTTCGTTGAGCGACATTTATCAGCAGCCCCATCGCCACGCAGTTGACCACCATGCTCGACCCGCCGTAACTGACCATCGGAAGCGTCATTCCGGTAATCGGCGCCAGCCCCATCGTCATTCCGACGTTAATCAGCAACTGCGCCAGCAACAGCCCCAATACGCCTACCACCACAAGCCGGCCGAAGGGGTCGTCGGTCGTTCCGGCAATCTCAGCGCCACAGAAAAAAATCGCCAGGTAAATCAACATCACGCCCACACATCCCATAAACCCCCACTCACCGCCGATAACGGCGTAGATAAAGTCGGTATGGTCGTCTGGCAACATGCGGAAATAGAGGTTTTTCTGATCCAGCACGTCCTGCCCACTCATCCCGCCGGAACCGAGGATTATCATCGAATTCTGAAGCTGGAACCCGTTGCGACTGTCCACCTCTACCAGCGGGTCGGGCTGAAGCAGCCATCCCTCGATGCGGGAGCGTTGATGGTGCTTCATAATCGCCAGGGGAGCAGCCGAGATGACGTATTCCCCCCCGCCGATCCTGCCATGCCAGTACGCCAGAACCTTTTGCTCGGCGACGACTGAAAGGGTTTGGTCGGTAACATTCCTGGGCATGGGAAAGAATATCACCACGACTGCTATGGCGACGACCGCCAGCAGATGCCGCAGTTTGGCGCCGGCCAGGAAGAGCATAACAAACAACGCCGGAAACAACAGAAGCGTCGTACCAAGGTCCGGCTCAATCAATATCAACGCCGCAGGGACAAGCGTCAGTATAAACGGGGCCAAAAGGCCGCGAAACCTTCGGTAGTTGTCCCTGTATCGCAGGTACCACGCCAAGGCCAGGATGTAAGTCAATTTGGCCAGTTCGCTGGGCTGGACCATGAAGAGTTTCAGGTTAATCCACCTGTGGCTGTTCCGGTTCGCCGGCAGGAACAGCACGAGAACCAGCAGTGCAAGGTTCAGCGCGAACCAAAAATACGCGCTCCGCCCCATACGCTGATATGGAATAATTGTCGCAATGATAAAGCCCAGCACGCCCACCGATACGTAAATCATCTGGCGAACAGTGCTGCCTCGGAGCAGCGAATCGGACGGGTCGGCGCGTTCGGCAACCCTGACGGCAAGGACGCTGATAACCATCAGGGCGGTCATCGCCATGATAATCGGCCAACTTACTCCACGAAGATATGTTCTAAGCCATACGAACATAATTTCATTCATTCATATATCCGAAGGCCCGACAGAGACTTACGACCTGTTTTGCGATCGGTCCGCAGGTCGCGCCGCCGCCGGTCTGAGAATATTCAACCACCACCGCGAAGGCGATTCGCGGATTTCGATACGGCGCAAAACCGGCAAACCATGCGGTGTCGCCGCTGCAAACGATGCGATCATCCGAATCGATCCGCCCGTTACCGTTGGAATCTATCCGTCTCGGCGCAGTCTGGGCGGTGCCGGTTTTGCCGCAGATCTCGATTTCAGGATCGTGAGCATACTTATAGGCTGTGCCGGAAGGGGAATTGACCACCTTATACAGACCTTCCCGCACAAGTCGAAGTTGTTCCGCCGAGGACGGTATGCTGCGGATCTTCTGCCTGCCCTCCAACTGGCGGACCAGCAGCGGTGTCAGGAACCGCCCATCTCGGGCGATCGTCGCCATGGCGTTGGCTACGTGCATGGGTGAAACGTTAATCCGCCCCTGCCCGATAGCGAGGAACCTCGCCTCGCCCGACCCGAGGACACGCCGGGGGTCGGGCAACTGTCCGGATCGCTCCTCGGGCAGGCCGGTGCCGGGGACGTCGGAAAAACCGAATTCTCCCATCCACTGGCACATCCGGCGGACGCCAAGCTGTTCGCCGACGTTATAAAAAAATACGTTGCAACTGTGCTCCAGAGCGCCCACGACGTCTAAATCCCCGTGGCCGCTGTGGTGCAGCTCCCATGTCCAGCAGCGGAAGGCATCGGGGCTGTGCAGGTAGCCTTTGCAGTAGAAAGTTGTGGTCGGCGTGATTGCGCCGCTGCCCAGACCGGCCAGTGCCGCCAGGGGCTTAATCGTCGAACCGGGCGGATACCGAACCGACACCGCACGGTTCCACAACGGCAGACTGACATAGTCCTCGCTAAGCCGCCCAAACTCGCGTCGGTAGGTATTGAGGTCATAGGTCGGCAGAGACACCATCGCAAGAACCTCGCCGGTCGGCACGTCCAGGACCACGATCGCGCCGGGCCGGACCAGGACGTCGGCCAAGGCTCGCTGAAGTTCGATGTCAATCGTTAACTGCGCATCCGAACCGAAGCGGGCGGGTATTTCTTCGAGCATCTGTCCGGTTCTTTGAAGACTGCGATATCCTCTGCTTCCGCGGAGCAGACCCTCGCAAAGCCTCTCGATGCCGCTGGCTCCAATAAGGTCGCCGGGGAGATTACTGGCAAGTTTGGACTCAATTGGCACATCGGCCTTCCATGTAGTTCGGCCCTGTTTGTCTTCGGTGCTATTAAGCGGTCTGAGCAGACCGATGATGTGGCAGGCGTCGTTCCGGCGGGGGTACCGGCGACGATGCGACGGGTGAACCGAAGCGCCGACCATCTCGTCCAGACGGGACCGGACCTTTACAGCCGTCGCTTCATCCAAACCCGGAACGACGGCGTGGGACAGGGTTTCCTCACGAATCGGGCCGGCGACATTGCGGCGAATCGCCTCGACGCGACGGACGGCATTCTCGGCCAATCGAGAGATTTCGTTTCGCGGAGTGTCAGTCAGTTCGGCCGCCAATTCCCACGTCCGCTCACACCGTCGCTCGAAAATCTCATTGGCCCGCTGCTCGGAAACCCCTTCCTGCTTCCCGATGTCACGAACCTGCCGGCGGACCCAACGACTGTAAGCCTTACGCTCAGCGTCGGTCGAGCCCGAACCTTTCAACATGCGATAGTCCAGACAGAAATCGAAGCAAGGCTCGTCGTAAGCCAACACCTGCCCCCTGCGATCCAGCACCTTGCCCCGAACCGTCGGAAGCAACTCGCCGTAAATCAACAGTTCTTCCGCCCGCTGGCGATATTGCGCACCCTGAATCAATTGCAAATGCGCAAGCCGACCGACGACTACGGATATGGCGGCCAAAACCACTATAAGGAACACTTTCAGGCGTCGCTCATACATTTGGTCATCTTCTTTCACAGATGGGTGGCACGGTCAAGCAAGTCGAGGTTATGTAACCTTGACTTGCTTGGCCGTGTTCTCATCTCCCACGGCCAAGCTTCGCTTGACCGTGCCACCCAGTAAATTATCTGTTACAGACTGCTACCTTCTTTCACGGAGCGGCGCCGCGGGAATCAGAAACTTCTGCAATCGCCTCAGCACTACACAGACCAGAGGGGTCAGCAGCGCGGTATAAATCGCCAGCCCCAGAGCCTGAAGGACCGGACGGGAATATCCGCCAACCGCCCTGCCGCAAAACAGGACATCATAGACCGTCCACAGTTCATAAACAAACACACAAAAAACAAAGCTCATGACCATCTGCGTCATGACCTTCTCGCGGTAAAAAACCTCCCGTATTCGGAATATTCCCAGGCATCCGGCAGCGTACAGCAGCGCCAGCAGCCCCATGCCGGGCCCACTGATTGCCAGGTCCACCGCAAACCCCAGCACCCACCCTGCCAGTGCGGCGTCTGTGGCTCTGGTGGCGTACAAGGCCAGGAACACTGCCGCCGCGGCAAGCAGTTCCGGACCGACCCATCCAACCTCCGTACGAAACCATAACAACTGCCCGGCAGTGGTCTGCACGACAACGCCCATCATGGCTACGAGCACCAAAATTCCAAAGTGATACCATCGCATCGCTATTCTAGCCTGTACCCTGATATGGAAGCACGATATACACATCTTTCAGCCGGTGCAGATCGGCGGACGGTTCCACGAATACGGTAACGAAATGGGCGTCATTTTTGTCCCGTTCCACCCGACTGACGCGCCCGATCTGCGGGCCTATGGGGAGCAGATTGGTCGAACCGTCCGATGTAAGGATGTCTCCTGCCAGCACGCCATGATTGGCAGGCACGTGCTTCAGCACAACCTCGCGCCCGTTGCCGACAGCCTCGACGAAAATAGGATTGCCGACTGGTTCCGCGCCCGGACCCTTGCCGCTGTGGACGAAGGTGCGATTTTCCATCCCGCCGGTCGGCGTGGTCAGGTAAATAGTTCGCTGCCGACCCGGCTCGACCAGGCGCCAAAGTTTGGCCGGCATTTTAAAATGCCGGTCCGTTACAAGCAGCAGCGTCGCTGAACCGCCTGAAGAATTACTGATGCAGCCGACGACGTAATTTTGTCCCAGGACGGTGAGTTTGTCCGTCAGGGGCGATGCCGACTCGTGAAGGACTATGCGCGTGGTTACGAGGTCGCCGGGGCCTACTCCGCTGCGACTGCCGGTATCGATAAGCCAACGGTTACGCAGCGACAGAGGCTCGGCGGAAAGAACACGGGCGGGCAATAGCCGGCACCTGAATCCTTCGAGCTCGCCGTCCCATTTCGTCAGTGTCTGAATCTGCCGGCGCTGATAATCGATCATCTGCTGCATCAGGAGCATCTGCCGGCAAAGGGCCTGGACCTTTTCGTCATCGCCGGGCGACGTTGAGGCGGTCATTTCATCCAGCCGCGTTCGCAGGTGTACGGTAACGTATGCGCCAAGCATGCTCGCAGGGACCAGAACGCAACCGGCGGCCTGGCGACAAAGACCGCGCACTCGCTCAGCCGGCGGCACCATCAAGACCGCGCTGAAAAGACACAGGACAAAAAGAGCCCATTTCTTCAGAGATTTACCAGATAGTTTCACGCCAATTTAGCCCCTGGAAGCACGAAACTCCAATGCCGACATCATACCTTTTTGTAAACTGAAAAAATAGTCCACGAATTAAATGCTAAATGATAAATGATAAATGATAAACTACATCATGCCCGTTGGCTCCTGGCCGGCTGTGGTATTTAGCATTTAGCATTTAACATTTGGCATTTTTTATAGGGATTGGACAAAGCGTGCCGGATATTTTGGTTATTGCCTCGGCGTTCGGGCTTGGTCTGATGGCGGCTGCGCCCATTGTCGGACCGGTCAACATGATTGCCATCCGTCGCGGGCTTGTGATGCACTGGACGCGTACCATGTGGGTGGGTATCGGGTCGGTGGCCTTCGAAGCCTGCGAAGTGGCGCTGGTGATGTGGGGAAGCAGCGCGATTTTGGACCGTGTTGACCCTGTTAACGTTAATTTGATCAGGCATTACGTGGAAATACCGGCAGCCGGTATAATAATGTTGTTGGGGCTGTTCATTCTTCGTAAGGCGATAATACCTTCCCACCGGGTCAAGGCCGCTATTCGCGCCGAACGGATGCGACATTGGCGCACGGGCGTCAGTGGCGACTTCCTGACAGGCGCTATCCTGACATTTGTGAACCCCGCCACGTTCTTTTATTGGATCGGGGTCGGTCCGACATGGCTTCATAAGTCCGGCATATCTGCAGGCAGCGGAGGGATGTGGTTCGGCGTCGCCGCTGTTTCCTGCGGAATGGCCTGCTGATTCGCCTTCATCACCGTCATGGTTTGGTTCAGGCCTCAAAAGATCGGACCAACCTTCTTCCGTCTCGCCAACGGTCTGTGCGGCGGACTGCTGATAATTATGGGAATCGTCCTGGGCGTAAAGGCGATTATGCAATAGAAAATGGTGAATCGGTGAATCGGGAGGCCGCTCGACCGATTTACCGATTTACCGATTTACCGATCAACCGGTTACGAATTCAGGTCTGGTCTTCGCCGGATTCCATCGTATCTTTCCAGAGGTCGATGTTTTCCAGATAGACGGCAGTACCCCTGGCTACGGCGGTAAGCGGATCGTCGGTAATCCGCACGTCCAGACCTGTGGCGTTGGAGATGACCGTATCGATGCCCCGCAGCAACGCCCCCCCGCCGCACAGGACGATCCCATTATCCACCAGGTCGGCGGAGAGTTCCGGTTCGGCCCGCTCCAGCGTACGCATCACGCAGTCGATAATCGCGCCGATAGGTTCACGGAGCGCTTCGCGGACCTCTTCGGCCGAGACGAGCGTCTTCCTCGGAAGACCCGAAATCATATCCCGCCCGCGGACTTCCATCGTTATTTCATCGTCGTCGGACTGCGGAGCGGCGGAACCGATTTGAACCTTAATCTTTTCGGACGTCTGCTCGCCGATCATGAGGTTATAGGTGCGCTTCATATGTGCGGCGATGGCCTCGTCCATATCATCGCCGGCAACGCGAATGGACTCGCAGACGCTGATGTCGGCAAGGGAGATAATCGCAACCTCGGTGGTCCCGCCCCCGATATCGACAATCAACGAAGCGGTCGGTTCGGTAATCGGCAGACCCGCTCCGATTGCGGCGGCCATTGGTTCATCCACCAGGTACACACGTCGCGCGCCGGCGCGTTCTGCCGAGTTAAGCACCGCCCGCTTTTCAACGGCAGTGATGCCCGAAGGGACCGCTATCACGACGCGAGGCTTCACCAGCGAGCCTCGACGGTGAATCTTGCGAATGAAATATCCCAGCATCGCTTCGGTAATGTCGAAATCGGCGATTACCCCGTCCTTCATCGGGCGGATGGCGCTGATGGACCCCGGCGTCTTGCCGATCATCTCCTTGGCAACGACCCCCACGGCGTTACCATTCTGGAGGACTTTATTGGTGCCGCGTTTAACGGCTACTACGGAAGGCTCATTGAGCACTATGCCCTGCCCGCGAACACACACAAGCGTGTTGCACGTGCCAAGGTCGATGCCCATGTCCATCGAGAACAAACCAAGAATGGAATCGAAAATCATAGCCTATGCTGCCTAGAATAATACTTGCACAGCGTCCTTCGATTGACAAGACCTACCCATCACCGAAAGAAAATAGCAGGATTACGGGGATTTTAAGATTACAGGACAAAAATAAAAGAAAATCCCCATAATCCTGTAATCCCTGTAATCCCGCTATATAACCTGCATATTACCGGCGATGTTCGTTTTTCCCGAACATCGTTCAATCTAATCAACTTATTATCCCGGCTATTCCGTAATCAGAGTGGAGCGATTTTCTGGCCGGTAAAAAGTTCGGCAAACGTCATGCCGTATGCCGTCATCAAGTTGTGCATCACTATGCCAACGGTAACGGCCAGAAAAATTATGGCAAGTACCAGCAGAAGAGTATAGATATTCGGCTGTGGCTTGACTTTAACCACCGGGGATCGGCCTGACGGTATTGGGGTCATCGGCGAAGTCCTTTCACTCCAGGTTAGTGCTGGCCTTGTCGCCCACTTTGGGTTCCTGTTTCCTGTCCAGGATGATCCCCGTCGAATCGGCAACGCCCACATCGGCAATTCGCAGGTGAGCGACAAAATTCTCACCACGGTAGATAATGAATTCCATGTCTTTTTCCACGCCGGAAGCCGAACCTATATTCAGACTGGCAAGGTCGTTTTTCACGGCGGTTATCGTCGCATCGATCTTCACCCCGCTCGTCGCCACAGACCTGGCTGGGCCGGCCTTGACGCCGCCGGAGGCCAACTGATCGGTAAGTTCGGCAATTTGGGTGTCTTTCTGGACGATCTGCTCCTGAAGAACCTTAACCGACCTTGAGAGAATTTCCCTGTTGGTCTGCTCTTCCTTGATGGTGTGCTGTGCCTGGCGGAGTTGGTCGCTTAATTTTCCGTTCTCGACCCGTTTGGAATCCAGTTGCGCCAGAATGTCCTTATTCAGGGAAATCTGCGCCTTCAGGTCCTGCTCAAAGGCCTCGTTGAAAGCAGCCAGTTTCCTGACCTCTCCGGCGCGGTCTGCCAGTTGACCCGTAAGCCGGCTGATCTCGACGTCCTTGCCGGCAATTTGGGCCAAATATTCCTGGCCCTTGGCGCCGATCTTTCCCTGGGCGTCCTCATAGAGACGCAGATAGGTCTGTGCGTTCTGCATGTTCTTCCTAGCCGACGCTTCAGCCACCTCGGCGCGCTGTTTCTGCTCCTGGCAGGCCTGCTTCCAGTTAGGACCGGTAACAGCCTGCTGAATGAAAGGACCGGAAGCAAACAATACAAGCGCCACAAGCACTACTACGCAAATCTTCGTCAGGGTACTCAAGGGAGAGTCTCCTTACAAACAATGACCTCTGACCTAGTTTAACATTCGCTCTGCTATTATTTTATCGGCCGGTAAAATCCCAACCAGCCGCGATTCAGTATAATTCTACGTTCGCGCCGGGGCTAGTCAAGAAAAATTCTTAAGCAATCAGCGGTCAGCAATCAGCCTTCAGTAAAAACCACAGCGACACCCGGCAATATCCGCCCTGCTGTTGCCGGTGAGTCGGCAAATTAGTGCGGACTGTGTTATTTCTTTTTCTGTTTTCTTTTTGCTGACCGCTGTTCGCTGAATGCTAACTAATCTTTTCCGCCGGCAGAATGCAATTTGGGTCTGACGGCGGGTTTTCCGCCTTCATCTATGGCCGGTTTAGTCGCTTTAGGCCGGTCAAGAGGGTCGGCTGACGACTTATACGCCCGCAGCAGCCTAAGGATCGCCTTTGCCGCTGCAACACGAACCGTGCCGTCCGGCGACCGCAAAAACGGCGCAAGCGTATCCGCCACAACAGTGTCAGGCATATACTCCGTCGCTAATATCGCAATAACCCGCAGGCCGGTAACTTCCGCCGAGAGTATGCGGGCGTCTTTGCCGCGAAACTTCCGAAGGACCCCTTCCGGATCGGTGACACACTCCAGCGGTAATTCGGTCTCGACCTGCTCGCCCCTTCTGGCCAGGCTGCCCGCCGCCGCTGCACGCACCGCCGGTTCTTGTTTTTTGTCCTTCAGCAACTGACGTAAAATAAATACGGACCTGGCATTGGTCAATTGCCCCAAGGCTTGAACGGCTATAATGCGGTCCTCCATGTACTGGCTCTTTGTAAAGGCCTCCAGCAGGACAAATGAGAGTTCGTCGCCCAGTTGCGCCAATGCCTCGACCACCTGCAACTGGACCACGGGATCATAGTCCGTACGATGGAGACTTTTCAGGGGCGCCACGGCTCCGGGTTCACCCATCCTGCCCATTATCATCACCGCGGTGGCGCGGACCCATTTGTCCTCATGCTGAATCATTTCGCCCAGTTGCCCGGTATAGGAATCGTCTCCCAGGCGGTGAAGAGCGTAGATCATCGCGCATTTCAGTTTAGGCTGGTCGTCGGTGTCTTTAATCATTTTCTGCAGGACCGCCTTTGCCGGTCCATAGCGAATATCGCCGACGGCCATGGCGGCGGCGAAACGGACCGGTACGTGATCATCTCGCAGCGACTGAAGCATTACCTCGCCGGAGGCGGAACCATCGGTCGAGGCCAGTGCCTCCAGGGCGTTCGTTCGGACCTTGGGGTCGGGGTCTTCAGCCGCCTGGCGCAGCGTAATCCTGGCGTCGCCGTAAGTGCGGACCGGATCGATCTGCATCTTCTTCGACCGGAAATTGCAGCCGGACGAGAACACCGTTATAAGGATACAAAAACCAATACCCCTGGATACAAAACCGTTTGTCATGCTTTATGGCCCTCTTTTTTCCCGGCTCGTCGCCGCAAAAACATTACCAGAATCCCTGCCCCGGCAACAAGACAAATCGCCTGGGCAAAAACATCACCGACCAGACTATATATGGAAACCCTGTCGTCCACAAATGTTTTCGTAACTATATTACCCGCCACCATTTTCCGTTTTCCGTGATGGCTGACCACCTCGCGGATTCGCCCGGTCGAGTCGATATAGGCGCTGATTCCCGTGTTGACGGCCCGGACCACCGGAACGCGCCCCTCAATCGCCCGGAAGACATATTGCGACAGGTGTTGTTCCAGTTCCGTCGATGCGTGTGCCCGGCCTGGGGTATCATACACAAACCATCCGTCGTTGGAGATATTCACCAGCATATCCACGCGTTTTTCCCAACCCTGTACCACCATGCGCCGACAGACGCGGGCAAAAGAGCCTTCATAGCAAATCGGCACAGCGAAGCGAAATTCTTTATCCCCTTGGACGGAAATCGTGAACCGGTCAGGAATCCTTCCCGGTTCGAGTTGCGGCATCACGTCCGGAACGACCCGGCGAATCTGACGATGCAGCCAAGGCCAGGACTCCCGGAACGGAACACATTCGCTGAACGGAACCAGGTGCATCTTGTGGTAGCGACCCTTTATTTGCAGCCGACCGTCGCGGTCGCGGTCGAACAGCAGAGCGGAGTTGTATCTCCTGTTCTCATCCCCGGACTGGTCAGCGGGCATCGACCCGCCGGCAAGAAGCGGGCAATCTAAATCCGACACCAGCCGACCAAGCAAACGCAAATTCTGCTGATAGGTACGGATTAATTCGTTGGCCTCCGGACTGTACGCCACAGGGTTTAATCCGTTCCAATACGCCGGATCCAGATTGCCGAAGCCCAACATGCTTTCAGGCCAGACAACAAGGTCGCACCCCGCCCCCGCCAGCGACTGGGCGCCGGCCAAGTGCGCGTCGAATATCTCCTGCGGAGATGCGCCGCGCTCGGACAGCGAGATCGGAAATGCCTGCTGCACGACGCCGACCACAGGTCCGGGGCGGGTCGTTTCCTGGTTGAGGCGATAAGTCCCGTAGCCAAGCAGCGCCGCAGCAGCGACAATGCCGGCGACCAGTGCAGCGCCTATCTGTCGCGTCAGCCGACCCCCGCGAGACGTCCTGACGAACAGCGGCTGGGCAAGAGCGTCTATAATCGCCCCGTTGACCATCGCTATGAAAAATGAAACGCCGTACTGCCCTGTAACATCAACAATCTGAATCAGGCGCGTGCAGGAATACTGGCTCTGGGCGAGGAACAGCCAGGGAAATCCGCTCAAATCGCTCGGCAGCATAGGCCAGAGCGCGAAGGATAACGCATATTCCATCGCTACCCACACCACCGGAAGCGTTATCCAGACAGGCCAGCCCCGGTGGAAGGCCCGACGAACCAGCAAGCCCGCCGCCAGCCAATAAAGACCCAGATAGAGAATCAGCAGGATATACCCGCCCGGCGTAATCCATGTCAGCCAGTAAATCCCCCCTGCCCAGAAGATCACCCCTCCCAGCCAGCACCAGAGTATCCCCCACTGCCCATTT
>CAYUYD010000030.1:0-14670 GCA_964449105.1 uncultured Planctomycetaceae bacterium
TTCGCACCCTTTTGGACCAGGTCCGGCGTCTTCAGGACTTCCTCAAGGAGTTCCGCAAGTATGTAGGCAGCCAGGAACTTCAATCCGCCGAGACCGACCTGCGATTAATCGTCGGGGAACTGACCGATTTTTACCGCCCGCAGGCAGAGGACCATCACGTCGTACTTCGCTCCGCACTGCCCGACAAGCCCGTTTCCTGCCGCATCGACGCCGGGCTGATTAAACAGGCGATTCTGAACCTTATGATTAACGCCGCGCAGGCAATGAGCAGCGGCGGCGAACTGCTGCTTCGCCTGTCGTCCGACGCCGGCCGTTCGACTTCGCTCACGACAGGCCGCGCCTTGCTGGAGGTAATCGACACCGGGCCGGGAATCAGTCCGGAACTCCGCGGGAAGATTTTCGAGCCTTATTACTCGACGACTCCCGGCGGGACTGGCCTGGGCCTATCGACCGCCCGCCGAATTATCCGCCGACACGACGGCGACATCAGCCTCGACAGCGAACCCGGAAAAGGCACCCGCTTCGTTATCACACTCCCGCTGGTAAAGTGATTTCGGATTGCGGATTTCGGATTGCGGATTGCGGATTGTGGATTGTGGATTGTGGATTGCGGTTAAGGGAACGGAGTACTTAATTATCTTGATGAGGATTGTTTCCTGTGTCATTTTCGATTACAGGGTTTAATATAGACAATATAGTTTGGTCCCAGTCCCGGAATCAAAAGAAAGGCAAGTTAAGTGCTACGTTCCATTAATCTGGAAGGAGTGCAAACCATGAACCTAATCCCAAAAATCATCTTCTATCCTGGCGTTGCGGCCCTTGTCTTAATGTTTCTTGTCCCGCCGTGGCAAGGCAGCATCGAGCGAACCGAAAGTAAGGCAGCGGGTAATGAGATGCGATCGATTACGTCGTTACAACGTCAGTGGTCTTACAGCGGCCCGATAGGATACTACCCGATTTATGACCCACCAAAACCGGGAGAGCGTATCCGGACTGGAATAAGCCACTACAAAGAGGAAGAGGGGGATTTTACTTTTCTCTGCCCCACAACGGGGCAAAAAGATAACGCACCAGTGCCCTATGCAGTCTTTTCAATACATTGGGGTTTGCTGTTTCTGCAAACCGCTATCGTAATTATGGTTGCTGGTGCCGGGATTTTTGCCTGTCGGACCAGAATACACAAAACCACGGGAGAAAAATTATGATTTCATTGCCTCGTGTTCCGGCAACGGTGCTTCTATTCGCGTGCCTCTTTTTGCTTGAGTGCGAAAAAGACTCGCCCCCATCCGAAAAAAAGGAGGAAGATCGCACTGCGGCGACTTCGCCCGAATCCGATAAAAGCAGGCCTCTTTGGCACAACGTTGAATATCGCCGATGCTGTGATGGAACAATGTATTGCTTTATTGCACGAGACAAACGAGACAAACCTCGCTTGTATTGGTTGGTCAACGGCAAATCGGTTATCGTCGATATTGATAGTGATATTTATATTGACAGGGAGTGGAGGGGAACGGAACTTCTTCCTTCGGCGGCAGATATACACGGTGGCCTATACATCACTGGCAAGAAACATCATTGGTATTTACGCGACGGCAAAGTAAATCTAGTCAAAGAACCTACACTTACCGAAATTAAACCCGAAGAACATCAAGTGTCGCAAAGTAGTATTCTGTGGTATTTTTGGGAGGACTATACGCTAAAGAAGAAAGCCGAAGGCCACGACGAAGGCTATGAAGAAGGCCACGACGAAGGCTATGAAGAAGGCCACGACGAAGGCTATGAAGAAGGCCACGACGAAGGTTATGAAGAAGGCCGCGAAGCCGATTATTAGGACAGGGAAATAGGGAAATAGTTAGCGTTGCTATTTTCGGCCATTAACAACCTGAACAGGGGTCGCGATGACTGAGTCTCTTCCGCAGGAATCTTCCAGCGACGATCTGCACCGAATTGTTCGGGCTGGGTTGTCCATGATCCCGGTCCTTGGCGGCCCGGCCGTCGAGTTATTCAACCGGATCATCGTACCGCCGCTCACGCGTCGCCGGGATGCTTGGCTCAATGATCTAGCTGAGCAGTTTGCCAAGATGGAGCAAGAAGGCCGAGTAAGCATCGAGAATCTTCAGCATAATGACGAGTTCGTCAGCACTGTCATGCAGGCCTCGCAGGTCGCCGTACGGAATCACCAGCAGGAGAAGATTGAAGCCCTCCGTAACGCAGTGCTCAATACGGCTATCGGGCAATCCCCGGACGATTCAAAGCGGGAAATGTTCCTGGGTTTCGTGGATGTGTTTTCCGTCACTCACCTTCGCATTCTCAAGGCGATTGCCACAAGCGACGCCGATGAACAGCACAGGAAGAAAATCGCGACAAGCATTGACCGCATTACAGAACTCGCGGTACAGTTGCTTCCGGGTCTGCGTGGGACTGGGCAGCTTGTCGAAGTAGTCGTGGAGGACTTGTGCCGCCGTGGATTGCTGTTTTGGAACCGCGATGGTGGTGTTGCAATCATCAAGGAAGGTACGACGCAGGTGTCTCAACTCGGCAATGAGTTCCTCCGCTTCATCTCCGAACCGCAGGTAGGCGAATGAATATAGGGAATATAGGCGGGTGGAAGCGGTAAGGGATGTTGATGTCGGGTGGCGTAGCGAAGCGGAGCGACCCCACGAGCCGCGACTGTAAAGGAGCGGTCGGACCGGCGTCCTGACATTTCCCGCTCCCTTCCGGTCGCGGCTAGCCGCGAGTGGAAACGAGCGGGTATCTTTGCGGTAAGGGGGAAACACGTTTGCGCGCTTAAACGTCAACGCAAAAAAGGGGGGTGGCGAAAAAAATAAAAAATATTTTTACTATGGCGGACAAGCACTTATGTCATTTCGGCGGTTTTTGCGTTGAAGTTTGCGCGCGCAAACTTCAACGCAAACGTTAATATAGAAGGCGCGCGTTGAGGCATGCCTCGTGCGGTTTTGAAAAGTGAATAGAGAACTGACAGGGACTTGGGACTGGGGTTTAGGGACTTGGAAAAACGGAAAGAACGTAATTGGTAATTCGTAATTGGTAATTCGTAATGGCAAGCCGGGTAATTTGGGTAAGATAGGCAAGGGCGAAATTTGAAAATGGACGTAAAAATGACACCGAAAATCGCAACTGCTTGCCCGCCAAAGAGTTACGAATTTTGCCATTGGCACCAATTGGCACGAACCGGCACGAACTGGCACGAACCGGCACGAACCGGCACGAACCGGCACGAATCGGCACGAACCGGCACGAACTGGCACGAACTGGCACGAACCGGCACGCTTCGGCACGGGTGGTTTCGGTACAGTTTTGACAATTTCATACTGAAAGGATAACCTATCTCACGTGGACAAAAAGATGGACAATTTTCGGGCTGATATTCTTGTTGTCGATGATGAGGCCGCACACGCCGAAGCCGTGGCTGACGGACTGGCCCGGCTGGAGCACAACGTGCGGATAGTCCACTCAGGCCCGGAGGCAATCGCCCGCCTGAAGAAAGAGCATTTCGACGTAATCGTAACCGACCTGGTAATGGGCGACGACAGGGCGGGCCTGGGCGTCCTGGCAGCAGCCCGCAAACACTCGCCCGGCACGGAGGTCATCCTCGTTACAGGACATTCGGCAGTGGACACCTGCCGGTCGGCCCTCCAGGAAGGGGCGTGCGATTACATCGAAAAGCCGCTGAACCTGGACGAACTTCGCGTCGTCGTCCAGCGGGCGGCTGAACGCACAGCCCAGCAGCGCATCATACGCGAACTACGCGAACACATGGACAAGCATTACGGTTTCGAGGGCATTATCGGGCACTCGCCCGGAATGATCCGAATCCTCGAAACCGTCCGCCGCATCGCCCGGTCGAACCTGCCGGTGCTGGTGCAGGGCGAGTCCGGCACGGGAAAGGAACTGATCGCCCTGGCGATTCACAACAACTCCCGGCGGAAAAACGGGCGATTCGTCGCACTGAACTGTGCGGGGCTGAGCGAGACGCTTCTGGAGGATGAACTGTTCGGGCACGTCAAAGGCGCATACACCGGCGCGACGGCAGACCGCAAGGGCAGATTCGAATACGCCGACGGCGGGACGATCTTCCTCGACGAGGTCGGCGATATGCCGGCGGCAATGCAGGCGAAACTGCTGCGCGTGCTGGAGAACGGCGAAGTCGTCCGCGTCGGGGCGAACGAACCGCTCCACGTGGACGTGCGGATCATCAGTGCCACGAATACCGATCTGGAAGGCAGGGTAAAGGAGAACCGCTTCCGCGAGGACCTGTATTTCCGCCTGACCGGCGTAACAATCAGGATTCCCCCGCTTCGTGAGCGGCTGGAGGACATCCCGCAACTCATCGAGCACTTCATCCGGCTCGCCGACGAAGCCCACGACACGAAGGTGTCCGGTATTGCGCCGGAGGCCCAGCGGGCGTTGATGGGTTTCGACTGGCCCGGAAACGTCCGTCAACTTCGCAACGTCATTGAGAACATGGTCGTCCTTGCCTGCGAGGGGAAACTTTCAGTCGATGACCTTCCGGGCGAGTTCCGAGGACCCGGCCAGTCCATCGAACAGCGCGCCGGCGCACTGGCCGGCGTAAGCATATCGGAGGCGGAGAAGCAACTCATCAGCAACACGCTGAAGATGCTCTCCGGAAACCGCTCCCAGGCCGCCAAAACCCTCGGCATCGGCGAACGGACACTCTACCGAAAGATAAAAGAATATGGACTTAGCTAGCCGCGAGCGGAAGCGAGCGGGTATGTCGATTGTGATGAATATGCAGCCCGCTCGCTTCCGCTCGCGGCTAGCGGGATACCAATCCGATTGCTTCGGGATAGGCGAGACATTCCTGCTCAAAGACGCGGTCAGCCAATGTGTCGGGCGTGTCGCCTTCGATGACGGGGACGCGTTTCTGGACGATTATAGGCCCGCGGTCGTAATCGTTCGTTACGAGGTGGACGGTGCAGCCGGAGACCTTGCAACCCGTCGCCAGAACGGCTTCGTGAACGCGCCGGCCGTACATGCCGGCCCCGCCGAAATCCGGAAGCAGGGCGGGGTGGATGTTCAGAACCCTGCCCTCGTATTTCGGCGGAATCCGCCAGAACGACAGAAACCCCGCCTGGACGACCAGATCGACGGAGGCTGCATCAAGCCGCTCGACAATCGCCGCCGAGTACGTCTCCGTATCCGGCATTTCCTTGTACGGTACGATGTGGACGTCCAGCCCGGCGTCGCGCGAGCGTTCAACGCCTTTGCAATCCCGGCTGGCGATAACGACGGCGACCTCGGCCGACAACTTGCCGGCCTGGATATAGTCCAGGATGTTCATCAGCGTCCGACCCCCGCCGGACAGCAGAACACCAATACGAAGTTTTTTGGTTTGGGACTTACTCATCTTTTTTCGGTTGCGGGTTGTCCTGTTTTTTGGCCGCTCCTTTTGCGATTCGTCCGAGGAATTCGGGCAGGTCGAGTCCGACCTGTTTGGCAAGGTCGTGCATTGGCGGAAGCGCGCCGAGCAGACGTCCGCCCAGGCCTTTCAGGCCGCCGCTTTCGCCGCCGCCGTCCCAGACGATGATCTTTTCGATGGGCAGGTCCTGGATGGCCTTGGCCTGGATGTTGGCGATTTCGGCGAATTTCTCGATGATCAGCAGAGCGGCTGCTGCGGCGTCCCCGCCGCAGGCTCCGACGAGTCGCTGATAGCCTTCCGCCTTTCCGTCGAGTATCGCCTGGACTCCCTTTGCCTGTGCGGTCATGCGTGCGATTATGGCTTCGGCGTCGCCCTCTGCGATGCGGATTGCTTCCTGTTTCTTCGCGTCGGCGGCGATGACGACCCTCTCGCGGTCGGCGTTTGCCGGCACGACGATCTCGGCGTTCAGGCGCGACTGCTCGCGTATGGCGCGGGCGTCTTCTGCGTTTTTCTCAGCGATTTCCTGCGCGACGCGGATGGCGCCGTCGGCTTCGCGCGAGGCCGATTCGCTGCGGTTTCTCGCCTCTTCCTCTGCCACGCGCTGATTGGCGCGATACCCGGCCTTATCGGCATCGGCGACGGTCTCTGCCTTGACGGCTTCGGCCTCAAGGGCGGCGACTTTCTGACGTTTGTCGCGGTTGGCGGTCGCTTCGCCCATCTCGGCGGTAGCATTGGCAGCTGCGACAGCGACACGTTGGTCGCGCTTTCGTTCAGCCACGCCCGTCTCGCCGGTTCGCTCCTGCTCGGCTACGTCAACGTTTGCCTGGTTGATGGCCTCGGCGGCTGCCTTTCGCCCAAGGGCCTTGATGTATCCCGACTCGTCCTCGATGTCGCGGATGTTGACGTTGATGACCTCGAGGCCGATCTTCTCCAGTTCCAGCGAGACGGCCTCGTTGACCTGTGCCATGAACGCCTGGCGGTCGCGGTTAATCGCTTCGATTTCCATCGTCGCGATGACAGCACGCATCTGTCCCAGGATAATGTCCTGTGCCTGGTTCTGGATTTCCTTCTCATTCTGTCCCAGCAGGCGGATGGCGGCGTTCTGCATGATCCCCGGCTGGTTTGAGATTGCCGCCGTTACCGTCGTCGGAACGGCTACGCGGATGTTCTCGCGTGACAGGGCGTTTGCCAGGTCGATAGGCACGACGAACGGTTCGAGGTCGAGGTAGTCGTACGCCTGGATCAGAGGCCAGACGAACGCCGCCCCGCCGTGGATGCACTTGGAGGCTCCGCTTCCGGTCTTACCATAGACAACGAGGATCCTGTTCGACGGGCAGCGCTTGTACCGGCTGGCGAGGAAAAAAGACAGTCACGATAAGTATGCCCAGGATAATGAGGATCAGGGTAAGCGCTCTTCCTCCCTCACCGCCGGCGCCGTTGCCGGACAATTGGACCAAAGACAGCAGATTCGTCGATAGAGTTGCAATGTTCATCATTTTTTACCCCTTTCTGGTTGGTCTTTTTTAACAGGTTCAATTTCGATAGTTGTCGGTCCGAGTGTTCGCACTACTTGTATTTGCGTACCGGCCTTGAGCGGTTTTCCGTCGTCGGTTCTGGCCTTGACGTGCGAGACGACGCCGCTGACGGTAACTCGCGCTTCGCCTGTTCCGTCGGCGGGGATGTCCAGATAAACCGTCCCTCGCGTCCCGACGCAGGTCTGCAGGCGCGGGTTGCCAGTCTCTGCCAGTTTCCGCATCAGGTTCATCGCAAGCGCCACAACCACGAAAGCGCCCAAGCCCCAGAATGTCCCGTAGGCAATCGCCCAGGTCAGGCTGGTTCCCGCGTCATGGTGCATGGCGGCGGCCCAGAAGAACAGCGTAAGAAACGCCAGGACCGCCCGGATCGAAAGCATTCTGAAAACAGCCGTCGTTTCGACTGCATCCGCCGCCGAGCCGGCTTCGATGTCGCCGGCGTGCAGGTCAATGTCCGCATGGACATCTACGTCAACGTCGGCGTCCATATTGACGTCTTCAGCGCCGCTCATGCCTATCAATGACGAGATAAACTGCCAGAGGAAAATGGCGCTGAAGAACACAGCCGCTCCGTAGAACCACTGCGTTACGGTTTCGAGATTTTGCCACCATTCAAACATGGCCGTGCTCCCTGATTCAGGTTTCGACGAACAGTCCTCGTTCACAGGCGCAGACAAACGCTTCGCCGCACCGTTTCAGTCTTTGCCATTGCGTTTGGATTTTCCGTGCTTCGTTCTCGTCCACTTCCCCGTCGTCGGTAATTGCGTCCGACAGAGCACGTAGCAATCGGGAGAAATCCTCGATTATCCGCTGCGTGTTTGCGATGTATTCGGCGTCGATTCGACGGTCGTCGACTTCAGGGTCGGGGACGAAAAAGCCGCCCGCCCGTTCGCAAAGCCATTGCACCACATCCGTATCGTTTGTACTTTCCAGCAAGGCCGCAACACGGTCAAGCGGATTGCGCGCCCCGCTCGGCTCAATAGTCGCGTCGTTGGCGGAGGGTTGGCACCATTTATACACCAGCGACGAGGACACTCGCATGTCCCCGGCTACCTTCTTGGCGCCGACCTTCTCGATCGCTTTTTGTAGGACCTGATGCGAATCCATTTCTTGCGTCCCGCTTCGACCTGCTACAAGATATAGCGACGGATGTTTTTTTAGTCCATTATAAAATGGAACGATTATTGGAACGGATGTTCGGGTTCGGCAGGAGTAAATCGAAAATGTCGGCAGAAAGCGTCGTACAATTTCGCGTCCGTTACAGCGAGACGGACCAGATGGGCACGTATTCCAATTCGTGCGTGCTGGACTGGTTCGAGTGCGGACGGACGGAGTATTTCAGGCAGACCGGCACGTCGTACGCTGAAATGGAGGATAAGGGCGTGATGCTGCCGGTGATAGAGTCGTACGTCAAGTACGGCGGACGAGCGAGATACGATGATTTGCTGGAGATGACTACGATGGCACAGATGGTCGGCAAGGTCCGCATCCGCTGCGACGTGAAAATCGTCCACGCCGGTACGGGCGCGCCGGTAGCGGCTGGGTACACCGTCCACGCCTTCACAAACCCGACAGGCCGACCTGTCCGCGCTCCGGAATGGTTCACCCAGGTGATAGAGGACGCTTCACGGTAACGGGGCCTTGCGCGGGTCGGGTGTGCCAAGAATTTGTGGCAGGCCCCCGCTTTAGCGGGGGTATAGGGCTTGCAGTACGTGTGGGTTAATAAAGTAAATATATTCTGTCGTTTAGGAAGGAGAGAGAAATGGCCACGTATAAGGAAATAGCTGAATGGGTTAAGGTGGAGTATGGTTCCAGCGTCAAGCCATGTTGGATAGCAGACCGAAAGATATTCCATGGTCTTACGACCGGTCGGCCTCACACGCTGAAAGGGCCTTCTCGAAAGTATCCCTGTCCCCCTGACAAGGGGGAAATGATTGACGATGCTTTGAGGCATTTTGGTATGAACAAGTAGCCGTTCTTAATGGCGGTGTTAGTTTGCTTTGACGCTTGCCCAAGGCAGCAACAGTTCGAAAATCAGTTAACACGAGGGCGACACAATGGGATTTAGAATTCGTATCGGGAAAATCACTTGGGGCCCTTCCGGCATACGTTTCAGTTTTTGGCGTAGGAGGGCGGGTGTGTCGGTCCCGCTGGCGGGGAAGAGCAAGAACGCCTTCGGGGTGTTTCGGTTCGGCCCGTTCAGATGGTTTTTCAACAAGGTTTTCAAGTAGATTAGATGGTAATGTGGCGCGAAATCCCCCCCTCTTTGGGTGCGACGGCTCAGGAGAGCCACCGTACAGTTGAACAATTTTGCCTCTGCGCCTCTGCGGCCCATTGGTTACCTGTTGCCCAATTCCTTCATCACTTCGGCGTCGCGGGCGGAGAGGTCGGGGTAATCCGGGTCGGCTCCGACGTCCGGGCGGCGCTTCCAGGAACGGGCGCAACGGCTGTATTTCTCTCGCGTGTCCTCGACGCGAACGGCAATGGGCAGCGTGTCGGACACAGGTTGAAAACCTGTGCTACTAATCTTTTCAATCCGCGCGTATCCGACGCCCAGCAGGTCTTCCAGTTCGCCCAGATAGGTTTCCAGGAAGGCTTCGGCGGCTGGGGCGTTGTCGGCGATGGTGAAGACGGCTTCGGCGTCGAGGGGGTTCTTTACGCCCGCATTGCGCAGCGCTTCCAGTTTGACCAGTCCTTCGGCTCGCAGTTCCAGCAGTCGGTCCCAAATCCAGGCTGGGCCTACCTGGATTTCGTCGGAGGAGAACTGTCCGAGGTCCGGGTTGACGGGGCGAAAGTCCTCTGCCATTTTCAGCATCGCCTCGTCGTATTCCGGCAGCATGGTCAGGTGCACGCTTTCCGGTTCATTCGGGTCGCGATTCGGGACATGCTCCCATGCCTCCTCGGCTGTGTGCGGCAGGATCGGGGCGAGGAGTTTAAGCAGCGTTACGAGCATTTCGTGAAGTACGGTCTGTGTCGCCCGCCGGCGCGGCGAGTCGGGCAGTTCGCAGTACAGGCGGTCTTTGGACGCTGCCATATAGACGCTGGAGGCCTGGACCGTGCAGAACTCGTACATCAGCCGGGCCGCCCGGTGGAACTCGTAGCGGTCGTAAGCGCCCCGAACGTCGCGGATAAGTTGCTGAATCTCCAGTCTCATCCATCGGTCGAGCGAATGTTCGGACGGTTCGGCGGCGTGGCGGCGGGGATCGAAATCGCAGCACGCGCCCGTGCAAAACCGCAGCGTATTGCGAATCTTCCGGTATGCGTCCTCGCTCTGGGCGATAAGGTTTTCGGAACAGCGAATGTCGTCCTGGTAGTTCTGCGATGCAACCCAAAGCCGGAGGATGTCGGCGCCGCGCCGGGAGAGTTGGTCGATTACGTCGATGGCGTTTCCGAGCGATTTGGACATCTTGTACCCGTCCTCGGTAACGACGAAGCCGTGGGTCAGGACGGTCCTGAACGGGGGCAGCCCCGCCGCCCCCAACGCCGGCAGAAGCGACAACTGGAACCACCCGCGATGCTGGTCGGAACCTTCAAGATACAGATCGACCGGGATTTCCCCGACCAGCCCGCGCTGTATGGCTGCGGCGAACCAACTGGAACCGGACTCGAACCAAACGTCGAAGATGTCGTAGCCCCTGGACAATCGTCCGATGTCAAATTGCAAGTCGCCCAGGTCCGGGTCGTCGGATGGGTTATAATCGGCAAGCAGTTCAGCCGGCGTGTCCGTGAACCAGCAGTCCGAACCGCTTTCGGCGAAGCGTGTTGCGACGGCGCGGACGGACGCGGGTGTCAGAAGGACCAACCCATCTTCGTTGTAGAAGGCAGGGATAGGCAGGCCCCAACTTCGCTGGCGCGAGATACACCAGTCGGGGCGACTTTCCAGCATCCCCGCAAGGCGGTTCCTGCCCCATCCGGGGACGAAGTCCATTCCGCCGTCGTCGGCGGTTTTTCGGCAGGCGTCCATCGCCATCTCGCGCAGCGTCGTGCCCCGCTTCATGTCGCCATCGACGGAGACGAACCACTGCTTGGTGGCGCGGAAGATAGTCGGGGTCTTGCTCCGCCAGTCGTGTGGGTAGGAGTGCGTGATGGTCTGGCGATGGAACAGCGTTCCGGCGTTCCGGAGAAAATCCACCACCAGCGGATTAGCGTCCCAGACGCTCTTTCCGACAAGCCAGTCCGGGGCAGTCTCGTCGAGCGTGCCGTCTTCGGCGACCGGGCAATAGACTTCCAGATCGTACTTCAGTGCAGTGCCGTAGTCTTCCATCCCATGGCCCGGCGCGGTGTGGACCAAGCCCGTGCCGTCTTCCAGCGTTACGTAATTAGCGGGGACTACCGGACAGACTTTTTGCTCAATCAGTGGATGCAGGTAGGTGATTCCGGCTTCGACCATCGCAGCCCCGCGCATGGTCGCCAGAACCTCAAATTTCTCGATGCCGCCGATGGCGCAGACCTTCTCGACCAGGCCGCCTGCGATTACGGCGATAACGTCCCTTCCGGCATGGGAGAATCTCACAGCCGAGTATTCAAAGTCGGGATGCACAGCGACGGCAAGGTTGGCAGGGAGCGTCCACGGCGTGGTCGTCCAGACCATCAGATACGCCGGCGCATCGCCTCCAAGGGGCAGGTCGGTCAGGCTGAAGATACCTTTAAGTGCCGATTCATCGGCTGCGGCCAGCAGGACATAGATGCTGTCATCCTCGCGGTCATGGTATTCCAGTTCGGCTTCTGCCAGGGCGGTGCGGTTCTCGATGGACCAGTGGACGGGCTTGAGTTGCCTGAAGACCAGCCCCTGCTCGACCAGGCGTGCGAAGACCTCCAGCACTGCCGATTCGTATTCCGGCGTCATCGTGATGTAAGGTTTGTCGAATTCGCCGATGACTCCGAGACGCTGAAACTGCTCTGCCTGGATTTTGACGTACTTGTCGGCGTATTCGGCGCATCGGCGGCGGATATCGACGTGCGACATCTTCACCAGGTCGTCGCCGAATTCGCTCTGAACGCGGTATTCGATCGGCAGGCCGTGGCAGTCCCAACCGGGGATATAAGGCGCGTCGAATCCGGTCATGTTTTTGCAGCGGATGACGATATCCTTCAGGATCTTATTCAGCGCGGTGCCCATGTGGATATTGCCGTTGGCGTACGGCGGTCCGTCGTGGAGGATGAATCGCGGTCCGCCGGCGCGGGCATGGCGCATCCGTCCGTAAAGGTCCGCTTCGGCCCATCGCGCCTGAATGGCCGGTTCTTTCTTCAGCAGGTCCGCCCGCATGTCGAAGGCGGTCTTCGGAAGATTCAACGTGTCCTTATAGTTTTTCTTTTTCTCATTCATTGGCATTGTCCGTAACCGAGAGCATTGTGCATTTATAAGCGACTCGCGTCAATGGAGTAAGCATAGAACAGGCGGATTTGACACGGAGTTCGAACGGACCTATCATAAACCTTTAACGAGACCATAAAATAAATGCACCTGACAAAATGGGCCACAGAGTCGCAGAGAGCGCAGAGAATGAATAGAATTGAAAAAATCTTGCCTTATTTTTCTCCTCTCTGTGTTCTCTGCGCCTCTGTGGCCTCTTTCTGTTAGGGATTCTAATGCACATGGGAAAGGAATTATATGAGTTCTGAAAATGTCGTGAAACTGACGGACGCCGACTTTGACGAGGAAGTTATCAATTCGAAGATACCCGTCCTTGTGGATTTTTGGGCGGAGTGGTGCATGCCCTGCAAGATGATCACGCCGATAATCGATGAACTGTCCGGCGAATATGCCGATAGGGTCAAGTTCGGAAAGGTCAATATCGACTCCGACCGTCAGGCCGCCATGAAGTTCGGAATCCAGGCCGTCCCGACGCTGCTGCTTTTCAAGGACGGAAAGGTAGTCAATAAGTTCGTCGGTCTGAAGAGCAAGAACGACCTGAAGAAACAGATAGACGCGGTTTTGTAAAATGCGGCTGGAGTTATGACGGGTCCATCAAAGTCGCTGTCGCGCCGGGAGGTTAAGGATTTCGACCGTCTGGCGATTGAGCAGTGCGGCGTCTCCGGCGTTGTTCTTATGGAAAACGCCGGGCGAGGCACCGCCGACGCAATCGAGGATTTTCTCGACGGTGTTTCCGGCAAGGGAGTCGGCGTCGTATCCGGCTGCGGAAACAATGGCGGCGACGGCTTCGTTATCGCACGCCATCTGCATCTCCGCGGCGCGAACGTTTCGGTCTTTGTCGTGGGCGACATGGCGAAGATGACTCCCGACGCAGCCACCAATTTTGCCATTCTCAAACCGCTGAAGATTGACATGCGTTCGTGCACGGGCGAAAGCATTTCACAACTTTCCGGATGGTTGCGGGACTTTGACCTCATTGTCGATGCGCTCGGCGGGACAGGCATTTCAGGCCCGCTTCGCGGCGACCTTGCCGCCGCCGTCGGGCAAATCAACGCCGCCGGCAGGCCCGTTGTGGCTGTGGATATCCCCACAGGCCTGGACTGCGACACGGGCGAGGCGCATGGCCCGACCGTCAAGGCGGCATTGACTGTAACCTTCGTCGCTCGAAAAATCGGTTTTGACGCTTGCGGCGCATCAGACTACACAGGAAAAGTCCTCGTTGCCGATATTGGCGTCCCCGTTATTTTCCCCGTCCTCGCATCTGGAGCCCGAAGAGTTTGATAAATCCGGTCGCATCGGACGGCGTGTATTCTGCACCCATCGTGAACGACGCCAGCGACGTTGAGTAGAGGCTTTGGGGGCTGGTTATGCCGGCGACAGTGGCTTGGCCCTTGAGGCATTTAATCCGCACCGAGCCGGTAACGTTCTTCTGCGTCCGGGCGACGAAGGCGTCGATGGCTTCCCGCAACGGGCAGAACCACTGGCCGTAATAGACCATCTCGGCGTATTTCAGCGCCACCTGCTGCTTGTAATGGGCGGTTTCGCGGTCCAGCGTGATGGATTCCAGGGCACGGTGGGCCTGGTAGAGAATCGTCCCGCCGGGGGTCTCGTATGCGCCGCGGCTCTTGATGCCGACGAGACGGTTTTCGACCAGTTGGGTCTGCCCGACGGCGTGTTTTCCGCCAATCTTGTTTAATTGTTCGATTAGTTTATGTCCTGGCATTTTCTTCCCGTCGATGGCTACGGGCTTACCTGCCTTGAAATCGATCCGGACGTATGCCGGCTTGGCCGGGGCTTTGGATACCGGAACGGACATCACCCACAGGTCGTCTTTCGGCTCGTTGGCTGGGTCTTCCAGGTCTGCGCCTTCGTGGCTGATATGCCAGAGGTTTCGGTCGCGGGAGTAGATTTTCTTCTTGCTGGCCTGGATGGGAACGTTATGCGCCTTTGCATATTCGATGGCCGCCTCTCGACTGGTCAGTTCGAAGGTCGAATCCTTCCACGGCGATATTATGGCAAGTTTCGGCGCAAGGGCCATAAAGGTCAGTTCGAACCGGACCTGGTCGTTTCCCTTTCCTGTGCAGCCGTGGGCGACGGCGTCGGCTTTTTCCCTCAATGCGCATTCGACCTGGGCCTTTGCGATGAGCGGGCGTGCGATGGCGGTGCCCAGCAGGTAGTTGTGCTCGTAGGCCGCTCCGGCAGCGAGTATCTTGAAACAGTATTGCTCGGCGAAGAGCTTTCGCAGGTCGGCGATGACGCATTTGCTCGCTCCGCTTGCGCGGGCCTTCTGCTTGATGCCGCGAAATTCACCTGCGCCCTGGCCGACGTTGTCGACGAATGCGATTACCTCGCAGACGGCATAC
>CAYUYD010000031.1:0-4146 GCA_964449105.1 uncultured Planctomycetaceae bacterium
GTTGACGACCGCCCTTCAGTTATATCAAGAAGAGATTCAGGGCATGACCCTGAACGCCGCAATTAAGCTCCCTACGGGGGACAGCGGTCAGCTCCGGGGAAGCGGCAGCACCGACTTCTCGTTGTGGCTGCACGAGAGGACCGGGGGCGCATTTTCCGCCGGGAACTGGGCCTCTTACGGATCGGCCGGAATACTCTTCATGCGGGAGGGGAAGGTGCTCCCCGACCAGCAGAAAAGGTGGGTCGGCTTCGGCACCCTGGGAATCGGCTGGGCGCCGCTGGAGTGGATTTCCTTCAAGGTGCAGGCCGATGCGCATACCCCCTTCTTCAGTGACAGCGACCTGAAAGAGATCGCCGCCAATGCCGTACAACTGATCGTCGGGGGAACGATCTCATTCTCCGAAAGAACGGCTCTCGATATCGGCATTTCGGAAGACCTGATTGTGAATACATCGCCGGACGTCGTTTTTTATTTCACCCTGCGCACCCGGTTTTAATCTAGACACATCCGCAGATCATCCAGGAATTCAGACGTGGGATCGACACCCGTCACGAGGAGATGATCCCGCGCCCGGGTGCAGGCAACATAAAGGAGATGGCGTTCCGTGTTGTAGACCTCTTCCAGGTCCGCGTCATCGGCCACCGTTTCGATCCGTTCCTGGAGGGGAATGACCTCGTCATCGCAGGCCATCACGGCAACCGCCCTGAATTCCAACCCCTTCGCAAGGTGCATGGTACCGATCGAGACATGGCCGCTGGTCGTTTCAATGTTATCATCAAGTGTTTTGAACGGGAACCCGGCTTCCTTGACTGCCCCGCATGCCCGGTCCATTTCGGCCTCGGAACGGACAAAGATACCCATTTCATGGGGCATTACCCCCTCTTTACCAAGATCCTGAAGCCATGCGCCCACCGTCCGAATTTCATCTTCCGGCCTGCCTAAAACCCGGATGGTCGGGGGCGGTCCGTTGAATACGGAGATCGTCCCCGCCCGTTTCTCCATATTGCCGTCCACGTCGGACAATTCGGGACCCAGCAGGCGGTCGGCCTGCATCCGGATCTGGTGCGATGTCCGGTAGTTGATGTGCAGGGTCCGCGAGCGTCCCCGAATATCGACGCCGAGGGATTTCCAGGAGAAGGGCTGCTGGAAGATCCTCTGTCCCAGATCGCCGGCAAAGAATAGGCTGTTCGGCCTTCCTGCCCCCAGGGCGGCAAGAAACCGCAATTGGGAGACGCTGACATCCTGCGCCTCATCGACGACGGTAAACTCGAACGGCGGATGTTTTCGGCCGGCAAGCTGAACGGCCAATCGGCTGAACAATCCGGCATAAGTGATCAAATCCCGGTCCTTGAGCTGGGAACGGATACGATCGAAAATGGACCAGAGAACGACACGCTGCTGCTCCTGCAGGCGCGTTTTTCTCCCCAACCGCCTGACATCTCGATAGGCCTCCCAGGAATCCAGTTGCCAGGCGTCAACGACGTCCTCCCATTCCGACATCAGGAAACGGGGGTTGAATTTCAAGCCATCAGCCTCTCCTGCCGCCTCCGACAAGAGCTGCCGGATCACGTCACGGGATGCCATGCTGGGCCGGCCGAAGTGCGATTCATAGAGCCGCCTGCCGATTTCAGTGATGGCGTGAACTTCCAGGCGTTCGGCCAGACGCGGTTCGTTGTGGATCAAGCGCCTGATTTTGGTGTGCAAGGCATTGGCCAGGGTGTCGCAAAAGGTCGTGAGAAGTACCCGCGCATCGGGATTGGCCCGGGCCAGAAAAACGGCCCGGTGCAAGGCGACGATGGTTTTCCCCGTCCCTGCCGAGCCCGACACCCTTGTGGGGCCGCTGTATTCCTTTTCCACCCACTGCCGCTGCTCCGGATGGAGGAAGATGGTCCATTTCTCCCACGGATAGGCCAGGGCGCGTTCCAGCTCTTCGACATTGCTTATCACCCGGAAACGTCGCTGAGCATCGGGGTGATCGAAGGGTGAAGGACAAACACCAAGCTGCGTATCCGCCCGCAAAGGTGACGGGCGAATGCTGTACTGTATCGTCGCCCGCAATGGTTGCGCCGTGATCGGTTGACCGCCGGTGGCCAATTGGAGGAGGGCTTCCGCCGCTTCACTCGGCAGATGGTCTGCCAACGCCAAGAGGGCGTCTTCGTCGGCTTTCTGCACATCGTCGAGCCACTCTGCTGGCACGCCGTAACCGAGGAGCGCCTCGGCGGCCACATGGGCGAACAGCGGCGCTTTCGGTCTGGCCGGTTCTTCGGCCTTCCTGTAAACGGGAATGACGATTTCTTCGACCCGCTCCCGGATCTCCACCAACTGCGCGGCCCCGGTCTGTGGGTGGGTTTCTATCTTCCGCCGTTCGGCCCAATGATAGGCGTGGTCGTGATGGCCGACGTAACAAAGGAGGAGGCTCTTTTCCGACCTGTGAACAATCAGCCGGAGATCGCTGCCGACCCGTACCGACCAGAAGTGCTTGTCCTTTGCCTTGTCCAGCTTGTGGAACTGCATCCCCGGACTGGCCGCCGGATTCATTTGCAGATCAAAGGCCGTGGTTTTGACGAGCTTCTGCTCTTCGCCGGGGAGTCTGGCAAGGCTGTCTGTGAACGTGTCGGCAATGCGGAATTCCATCAGCGTCCCCTTTATAGCCATAGCACCGCCTTGTCGGTAATACGTGCGACACGCCATGAAGTGCGTTTAAGCTGGGCCAATTCGTCATCCGTGAACGCATCCTCTCTCATGGCGAGGCACAAGAGATGGCTTGGCCGCGTCATGGCGACATAGAGCTGCTTAAGTCGGGAGATATTGACAACACGTTCCTTGCCTTTGCCAGCCTT
The DNA here is from genome assembly GCA_964449105.1 of uncultured Planctomycetaceae bacterium. Lineage (GTDB taxonomy): Bacteria > Planctomycetota > Phycisphaerae > SM23-33 > SM23-33 > JAUWNJ01. Next base: position 2,841 of record CAYUYD010000031.1, read on the forward strand.
TTGGGTCAAGAGCCAAGGTTTGAGAGTCGCTAGGTGGTGTTGGCGGTAGTAAGTCTCCATGACAAGGGTTGCTGTATGTGTTTCACCCTTGACCGAGTGGATGGAGCCTACACGGATTTGCACTTTAGGATTGGCGACAGGATAGCGAAATATATTGTCATGCTCTTGCGATGAAGTTCTGTCGGAGTCCGTATCATATGCCAACTGGCATTCTAGAAACACTCTGGCCGCATCCGGGTCTGGTTGTGATCCGCTGATCGCTTTGGCAAGGCATATAATCGGGACCGAGCATTTCCCAGACCAATCATCAGTGGAGGGAACACCTCCTTCAACAGCGAGGAACATTACAAGGTCAAGGTAAGCAGCTCTGGCTTCAGGATTGCCTGCCAACAACTCCAGTACGTAACGGTGCTTGCGCTTTCGGTTACTAAGATTAACGGTAGGATTCGAGATGCGCGCCAGTCGCAGGAGACCGTCGGCAACCTTCTCTACCCCGTATTGCGCTTCGCCAGACAGACGGGCGAGCCTGCGCCCCGCCATCAAATATTGGAAGAGCGTCTTGGGTTTCGGTTCGGCAGCCGTTAGCTCGTAGTCGTATTCCGGCCAGTACTGCCCCACAGAGCGTGGCATATTGCTGTCATCGCCCGGTCTGTGAACACTGCCAACGGCGGTGAAGGTGCCGCGTCGCAACTCCTCTTCAGAGAATATTTCCTGCAGGTAACCGGCATAGACACTCATGACCCGGGGGATGGTTTCATTGTTGAAAAGGAAGATCGCGTGTTTGCCCGCGGTATTGGCTTTTATTTCATGACAGGATGGTCCAGACCCTATGAGATTCTGCGGCTCAAGAGCGAAAGGATTGGCTAGGTCAGCGATCTGCTGACCGAATCGATAGCTGTTCGGAATGTCTTTACGTATGCTGTTTTGAGGAAACCGATCGGTTGTTGCACCCTCGCTCTCACGGACGTTATGATAGATCGCCTGATTGGCATCGCCGAAGCGCTGGCGAACAACGGGAGCATCTCCTTCCGTAAACAACCGAAACAATAGGGCAGATTGCAACTCACTATTATCTTGCACTTCGTCAATAAATAGCAAGGGGAAGCGCTCCCTGATCGCATTTCGTACATCTGGGACATGGTCGAGAAGATCACGTGCCCACATGAACATCTCGCCATAACGGTGGTAACCATCCCTTACACATGTTGCGCCCAGTTGTGTAAGTTGTCTGGCTGCGTATCCTGTGGCGTCTTTAAATTCTGGATTGCCATTTTCCTTTAAGATGTTGCAGGCAGGCGATACCACG